>CAIUEV010000081.1 GCA_903898335.1 uncultured bacterium
GGTTAGAGAGCTCTTCCCACTGACAGTAGGAGGAGACGAATCTAAAGGATATCTGACCTTTGCGGCAACAAATTTAGTCCCATATTTGGTAAAGGGAATACAGGAGCAACAAGAAAATATCAACTCCATAGACCTTAGAGTAATGACTCTGGAAGATCAGCTAACTATGGAGACAGGAGATTGGAAATTAGATGTGATGGAAGATCAGATAACTGAATTAAATAATGAATGGGTAATTAATAACGGAGAGAATGAAATAGAATCTTTGAAAGCCAGAGTGGCCGCTTTGGAAAATACCAACAGTAACGACAATACTTACATCACCAACGATAACATCAACGAAAACGCCAACGAAAATCTTAATGACAATTCCGCCGTCAGTCCCGCTGTCGTTCTTCCGGAGGTGGACAAAACTGCCGACAACTCTAACTCAAACACCAACGACAATCTTAATCTCGACAAGGAAATCAATGACAAACTTTCAATTTTGGGCATTTCCAATGTGGGGGATACGGTTCTCGGTTTCTTCAAGGAAGCCTGGTTCTCCATGGAGGCGACTTTTGAAAAAGCGGTCGTGTTCTTGGGAGAAGTGACTTTTGGTAACCGCGTCACTTTCTCCGATCGAGATATGGGAGGAAGAGCAACGATAGAAAGCGGGAATAATTCGGTAACCGTAGTTTTTTCGAAGCCGTTCTCGAAAACACCCATCATCACTTTAACACCGGAAGGCGAAAACACGGATTTTTATTTGACGGAAACCAGCGAGAGAGGATTCAAAATAAACGTTGCTCAACCCTCCGCCCAGAATATCACTTTCAACTGGATTGCCCTGGAAATCAAATCCGAGGATCAAACAGCTGCCGAATAGAAAGAATCTTGTCCTCAAGAAAATTTTATTTTACCATTGACTGGTATAATCATTAATATGGGTTTTTATGGTAAAATTAAAGCGAGATAGCAAAAAGAATGGCGATCTGAATCCGACTGAAAACAAATATATTGAACTTAAGGCTCAGAGCGAAGAATACTTGGCCGGTTGGCAGAGATGCAAAGCCGATTTTGAAAATTACAAAAAAAGACAGGAAGAATGGGCGGATAATTTCCGTAAATACGCCCACGAAGATCTGATTACTCAATTTATTCCTTTGATAGACAATTTGATTTTGGCTTTATCTCACATTCCGGAAACGGAAGAAAATAAAAACTGGCGAATCGGAATTGATCAGATCGTCAAGCAAGGTGAAAATATTCTCCTAAATAATCAAGTGGAAATAATCGAGGTCAAAGAAGGCGATGAATTCAATCCGGAAGAGCAAGAATGCCTCAACGGGGATGAAGAAAAAAGCGAGCCCTCTTCCCCAAATCAAAAAAATAAGTTTACAGTGAGTAAAGTACTAAAAAGAGGTTATCGAATGGGAGGGAAAATCATTCAACCGGCCCTGGTGGTTCTTGGATAGTTGGGTGCGGTCTTCTAATTTTTAGCTTAAATTATGAGTACGAACGAAGATTCCCCCGCTAGTAAGTCCAAATGGCATCTTCCTAGCTGGGAACAAATCGTTTTTCTAATAAAAGCCTTATCCGTGAAGGAAAAGGTTATTGTGCTTGGATCAATCTGCCTCGCCTGGCTTTTGCTTTCAGGTTGGGGATTGACAATCTACCTGACCAGGACCGACCAGCGTCCGGCCACCGGCGGAAACTATATTGAGGGCATTCAAGGCCAACCTCTTTATATTAATCCTATTTTGGCCAACAATAATCCCGTTGACAGCGATTTGAGTTTATTGATTTTCTCCTCTCTTTTTCGCTATACCAAAGATGGAAAACTGGAACAAGACATCACCGAAACTTGGTCCCGATCGGAAGACGGGATGGTCTATCTGATAAAATTAAAAAATAGCGTCAAATGGCACGATGGAAAATCACTGACTGCCGACGACGTTATTTTCACCCTTAATTTGATTCGCAATCCCGCCTACGGATCGAGTCTCAGAGGCAATTGGGAAGGAACCGAGGTCAAAAAAATCGACGATTACAATATCGAATTCAAGATCAAAAAAGCTTTTACTCCTTTCTTGCATAATCTGACTTTCGGCATCTTGCCTAAACATCTTTGGGAGAATGTCACGAGCGATAAATTTATTCTGAACGATCTCAATAAAAATCCGGTTGGAAGCGGTCTTTTCGCCTTTAAAGAGATGAAAAAGAACAAAGACGGTAAAATCATGTCCGTTACCTTGGAATCCAATCGAGAATATTACGGTAAAAAAGCCAACCTCAAAGAAGCTTCCTTTAATTTCTACGAGACCGCCGACGAAGTGGCCGACGCCTACAAAAGGGAAGAAATAGACGGAATTTCTTATTTGGAAAATGAAACTTTGAAGAATGTCGCCGATTTACCCTCGCTCAAGATTTACGAAATCCCGACAACCAGAGCTTACGGGGTCTTCTTTAATCCTCGAAAAAGCGCTCTTTTGGCTGACAAAGCCGTTCGCAAAATTCTCAACTCCTCCGTCAATAAAGAAGCGATGCTAGCCGAAGTTCTTAATAATCGCGGAACCGTCATCAACACTCCGCTGCTGCCGAACATGCTCGGTTTTGATCAAAATCTTAATCACTATGAATATAATCCCGATAAGGCCAAAGACGATCTGGACAAGGCCGGCTGGAAAAAATTAAGCGAGAAAGAACTAAAAAAGATGAAAGAAGCGGGGGAAGGTATGGATAATATTCTTTACAACGAGAAAGAAAAAAGATTTTTAAGTTTCACTCTTTCCGTTCCCGACTACCCGGAACTGGTAAAAACAGCCGATTTCTTGAAGCGAGAATGGGAGAAGATTGGCGTCAGAGCCGATTTGGACATTGTTGACACCTCGGAAACACTGCAAAATAAGATTAGCAACCGCGAGTATGAAGCTTTGCTTTTCGGTGAAGTTCTCCAAGCCGATCCGGATCCGACCCCGTTTTGGCATTCGGGCAGCAAACAGGCTCCGGGGCTTAATCTGTCCTTGTTTGAGAATGACGAGGTCGATCAACTCCTGGATGAAGCGCGCCAAGAGGTCAACGAGGAAGAAAGAGCGAAAGATTATCACCGATTTCAAGAGATTGTCGCCGAAGAAGCACCGGCCCTGTTCTTATTTTCGCCGTCCTATCTTTACGGATTGAAAAACACCTACTCCGGAGTGGGAGTCAAAGTTATCTACAATCAGTCCCAAAGATTGAACGATTTGGGTGAAAGATACCTTTTTACTTCCCGAACAAAAAAATAAATTCAATCCGATTTCCAATTTGTTGCGATCTTAAAAGCTAAAAATACAAAAATGCCTAAAAAAACCTTGGTCTTGAATTTTGGCGGCTCGATTTTTTCACCCGCTCCGGCGAAAATCGACTTTAAAGTCCTGAAAAATTTGAACAAGCTAACGAACGAGCTAAAAAATCGGTTTCGACTTATAATCGTCGTTGGAGGAGGCAAGACCTCTCGTCATTATCAAAACATAGCTTTAAAGGCCGGAATCAAGGAGGCTGACGCACTTGACTGGGTCGGGGTGCGCCTGACTCACCTCAATGCTGAGTTTATCAAGGCCTCCCTCGGTAAAGACGCATTTAGCCAAGTCATAACTTCCGAAGAGCAAAGCTACGAATGGAATCGAGGAATTCTTGTCAGCGGCGGCTGGCGACCGGGTCGATCAACCGACTTTGTCGCTTCCAAGCTGGCTTTACGCCATAATGCCGAGTCGATGGTCGTGGCCACCAATGTTGATTTTATTTACAATAAGGATCCCAAAATTTATCCCGATGCCCGGAAAATCAAGGATATTCGTTGGCAAGATTTTGAAAAAATAGTCCCTTCCGCTCGCCGTTGGACTCCGGGAATGTCCGCACCGTTGGATCCGGAAGCCGTAAAAGTTTGCAAAAAAAATAAAATGAGGATTATATTTCTAGACGGAAGAAAATTCAAAAATATCTTAAGGGCCGTTAAAGGGGAGTCCTTTTCTGGCACTTTGGTTTTTTAGTCTTTCGCCAAAAGACTTTACAAAAAGAATCTTTTCCTATTAAACTTAATTGGCTGTTTTAAGCCTGTTTTGTTTTTTTAATTTTCAATTTTTCTTATTATGGCAAGAAGTCTGAAAAAAGGTTTTTTCACTGACGAAAAATTAATGAAGAAGGTGGCAAAAAGAAATGCCGGCGATAAGTCTGTAATTAAGACCTGGAGCCGAAGTTCCACCATCACCCCGGAGATGATCGGCCTTCATTTTGAAGTCCACAACGGCAAGAGTTTCATTAAAATTTTCGTAGGTGAAGAAATGGTCGGTCATAAACTGGGAGAATTTGCCCCTACTCGTAAATTCTTGAGACACGGAGGCAAGATCCAGAAGGAGATCGACATGAAAAAAGCGGCCGGAGATAAGAAATAAAGTTTTATTTTTAACGTTTTCAAGTCATGAAAGTTAAGGCTTTAATAAAAAATGCGATTATAACCCCGAGAAAAGCTCGAATGGTTATTGAATTGATCAGAGGAAAGACGGCGGAAGAAGCCAATACTCTCTTGGCTTTTACTCCTCGCAAGGGAGCTAGAATCGTCCAAAAACTGCTTAAAAGCGCTGTTTCCAACGCAGTTAACAATTTCGGATTGGAGAAAAGCAATCTTATGGTGAAAACCGTAGAGGCGACCGATGGAATGGTGATGAAAAGATGGTTACCGAGGGCTCATGGACACGCCACCCCGATTTTGAAGCGAAGAAGCCATATTACCATTACTTTAGCTGAAATCAAAGAAGGCAAAGGCGAAATAACCGGTAAAAAAACGGAGATTAAAACTTTGACTTACGAGGAAGTAAAGAAGGCTATTGAGGAGGCGAAAAAAGCGTCTAAAGGAATGGAAGGAAAGAAATCCAAAGCCGACGAAACCTCGAAGGAGCTCAATAAGGGCAAAAGTGCCGGCATTGGAGACACTTTCAAAAAATTAGTTCACCGAAGCGGTAAAAAAGGTTAATTAAGAATTTTTTAATTTAATAGCAATGGGTCATAAAGTTAATCCGATAAGCTTTCGCATCAACGTCAACAAACCTTGGAAATCTCGTTGGTTTTCCGAGAAGGATTACGGTAAGAAATTGAGAGAAGACATTGAAATCCGAGAGGGTATCAAAAAGCAGCTGAAAAGCGCCGGTATCAAAGAAGTTGAGATCGAAAGAGCTCCGAATGCCGTCCGAATCATTATTTACACCAGTAAACCCGGTGTTATTATCGGTCGCGGTGGAGCCGGAATTAACTTGGTCCGAGATAAAATCCAGCAAAAACTTCAAAAGGGCGAAAAAAGCAAGATTCAAGTTGATTTGGACGTTAAAGAGGTTCGTTTTTTTGAAGAAAGCGCCGTCTTAGTCGCTCAAAACGTAGCCGAACAGCTCGAAAAAAGAACTTCTTTCCGACGCGCCCTCAAATCCACCATGGATCAAGTGATGAAAAGACCGGAAATAAAAGGCGCCAAAATCATGGTTGGCGGTCGCTTGAACGGAGCGGAAATGTCCCGACAGGAATGGTTGGCCAAAGGTGGAATTCCTTTGCACACTCTCCGAGCCGATATTGATTTCGGAAAGGCTATCGCCTACACCACTTACGGTACTATTGGAGTCAAAGTCTGGATCTATAAGGGAGAAATTTCCGAGAAGAGCAACCGATAATTTAAACTTTAAGGATACTAAGATATGTTATTGCCGAAGAAAGTAAAGCACAGAAAACAACACACCCCCACCCTCAAAAGAACAACCAAGAGAGGGGATGTTTTAAAATTCGGAAAATTCGGTCTTAAAGTGATGGAATCTTCGTGGATTTCTTCTCGCCAATTGGAGGCGGCTCGAAGAGCGATGACCAGATTTGTCCAAAGAGAGGGTAAGATTTGGATCAGAATATTTCCCGATCGTCCGGTAACCAAAAAAGGGGCGGAAGTTCCGATGGGTAAAGGAAAAGGAGATGTCGATCATTTTGTCGCCGTCGCCCACGCCGGTCGTATCATTTTTGAAATGGATGGAATCTCCGAAGAAACGGCGAAAGAGGCGATTCGTTTGGCTGGCAGCAAACTGTCCGCTCGATCAAAAATGATTGTCAAACGCTAAAGTTTTAAGCATTTAATTTGAATTTATGTCCATTAAGATAAAAGAGTTGCGCCAGAAATCGGAAAAAGAATTGATTGCCTTGTTGGCGGAGGAGAAGGAAGGTCTTCGTAAACTGCGTTTTTCCGACAGCGCCGGAAAATTGAAAAGAAACCACCTATACTCAGAAAAAAGAAAAACTATTGCTCGAGTAAAAACCCTACTCAAGAAGGATTAATTTTTTAACGGCAAAAGATGGAAATTACCAAAAGAGAGTCGGCCACTAAAATTAGTGTCAAGAAGTCTTTTCCTCAAGATGAATTAGTTAAATTGGAAAAATCGGTTTTGAAGGAAGAGGCCGGCAATTTTAAATTCCCCGGCTTTCGTCAGGGAAAGGCCCCTTTGGATAAAGTCAGAGAGAAATTGATCGAAAGCGGTCAATGGGTTGAGGCTTTGAATTTAGCTCTCCAACGATCATTTCTTTTCGATTGGGATCAAAAAATGGCCTTAACCGAAGGTGATATGATCAGAATTTTCGACTTTAAAAGCGCCGGGGAAAACCCGCTTTCCATTGAATTTGTCTGTGAAATTTTTCCTCGTCTCAAAGCGGATACGTTAAAAAAAGTTTACACAAAAGCTAACATTGGAGAGAAAAAAAACGATTTTAAAGTTGAAGCCAAGGAAGTGGAAAACACTTTAAAGGAGCTGCAAAAACGCCGCACCGTTCTGCAACCTTTTGATGGAGCGGTCGAGAAGGGTAAAGACGCTTTTTTGAAGATTAGCTTGACCGGTACGGATAAATTTATTCAAGACATTCTGCATTGCGGACAAAACCGACTCGGCAAGGATGTAGAATCGACCGTAATCGGCATGAAAGAGGGGGAAGAAAAAACCGTTAAAATTTCTTTGGACGAAAAAACTTTGGAAAAGAATCCTCAATTGGCTCCGCTTGAACTGAAAGCCGACACCGAAACGGAACTAACCTTCAAGGTGGAAAAGATTTTTTCCGCCGATGAACCTGAATTAAATGATGAATTCGCCAAGTCACTGGGCGATTTTAAGGATCTCAAAGATTTGAAGAAAAAATTGGAAGAGGGCATTTTGATGGAAAAACAACAGCAGGAGAAGGATCGAAGACGAGAGGCTTTGGCTTTGTTTTTACTGGAAAGAATTGAGTTGGAAGTGCCAACTTCGATAGTCGAGAGGAATTTGGAAGAGGAAAAGAAACGAGCCCAGAAATATCTTGACCAACAACCGGAAGACAAGCAGAAGGAAACTATTCAGACCATAGAGAAAAGATTGAAAGATGAAATAAAACTGCAACGTATTATTGAGACGATTGCCTTGGAGGAGAAAATCATTCCGAGCGAGAAGGAAATTGAGGAGGAGACAAATCGAATTTTAGCTCAGTACAGAACCAAAGATGAGGCGGAGAAAGCTTTGGGTCAGGTTGAAGATTTCAAATCCCGAGTTTTACTTTCGCTAACCTATCAAAAAACTTTTGATTATTTGGAGAAAATCAACAAAATAACGGAAGATTTAAAAAATTTAAACTAATCAAAAATGTATCTTATTCCTACCGTAATTGAGAAATCAAGCGAGGGGGAAAGATCTTACGACATCTACTCGCGCTTGCTAAAGGACCGCATTATTTTTCTCAGCGGAGCCATTGACGACGCCTCGGCCAACACAATAATCGCCCAATTGCTTTTTCTGGACAATCAGGGCAGTGATCAGGAAATTCGGATTTTCATCAATTCTCCGGGAGGTTCGGTTAGCGCCGGATTGGCCATTTTTGATACGATCAACTACATAAAAAGCGAGGTTTCAACCATTTGCGTCGGCCTGGCGGCCAGCATGGGAGCGGTTTTGCTCTCCTCCGGCACCAGAGGCAAGCGTTTGGCTCTGCCCAATTCCGAAATTATGCTTCATCAAGTGATGGGCGGAGCGCAAGGTCAGGCCAGTGATATTGAGATTTCCGCCAAACATATTTTAAAAATCAAGGATCGATTGAACCGCATACTGGTCAAAAACACCGGCCAGTCGCTTGAAGTGATTGAAAAGGATACGGATCGCGATTTCTACATGTCCGCCGATGAAGCCAAAAAATACGGTCTGATCGATAAAATCATCAATTAAGCAATTTAATTTACCACTTTGAAAAAGAAAGCCAAGAAGAAAAAATTCAGTCGAAAAATGCGCAAACTCTCAAAGCTGAAGAGCGATAATCCTGTTTCTTCGGTAACGAGAAAAGACGAAATAGAAGAGGAAATTCCTCAAGAAAAGCCGGAGAAAACTGTGAAAGTCGAGGAGACAAAAGAGAAGGCCAAGAAAATCGTCAAGAAAAAAGTCAGAAAAGTCAGAAGTGATATGGCGAAACATCTGGACAGAGTTTTGGCTGTCAGCGTCATTTCTCTTGTACTGTTGGCGATAATTTATCGTCTGGAGCAGAGAAATCAGATTTTGGAAAAAATTAGAAATTTTGCGGAAGCCAAGCTGCCGTTTATTTTCGGCTAACTTGCCTTTATCTTTTTTGAGTGTTAGAAAGTAAAGTATTGTTTTAAATTTAATTATAGGGGAGGAGGTTTTTTATGGTTGAAGTTAGAAAAAAGGACAACGAAAATTCGGAAACATTATTGAGACGCTTTACTCGCCGTTGGCAGGAAAGCGGTATTGGCGTTCGCGCCCGAAAAAGACGATTCTATCAGAAAGATTTTACTAAACGCGAGAAAAGAATTCGTGCGCTTTACCGAGTGAAGAAGAAGAAAGAATATGAAACTTTGGAAAAATTAGGCAAATTGGAAGAGGAGCGATTCCGAAAAGGTAAGATTTATCAAAGAAGATCAATTTAAGCCTTGCTCGCATATGCTCAAAATCCATTGGGAAATCGATGAGGTTTCTCTAAAAAAAAGGGAGATAGAAGAACAGCTCGTTTCAATCGAAAGAGAGTTGTTCTCCTCTCCTTTTTTTGTTGACCACAAAGGAAAAACCATCAATTTGATATTCTGCGACAGTCAGAAGATTCAAGAGTTAAACAAGAATTATCGAGGCAAGGACAGCGAAACAGACGTTTTGAGTTTTTCCGAACTTGATTTTGAGAATTTGGACGAATTTTTGGAGGAAAAAAAATCCCTCGGTGAAATATTTATTAATTACGATTGGATTAAAGAAGGCAAAGATCACGGCTTGATCGGAATACGCGAACTTTTCGTTCACGGCGCTCTGCATTTGATCGGCTTTGACCACGAAAAAGATAACGGAGAGATGAAACAAGCAGAAAAAACATTTTGCAGTCGATAAAAATTCCCTCTAAAATAAGACAGTTAGAAAGTTCATAAAGTTATTAAA
>CAIUEV010000082.1 GCA_903898335.1 uncultured bacterium
ACCAACTGAGCTATCTCGGCTTTTTAATTTACTTATTACTTAAATCATAAAAAAAATAAAAGAGCAAAAAACGATAAGTTTATAAAGTTAGAAAGTTTATAAAGTTAGAAAGTTTATAAAGTTAGAAAGTTTATAAAGTTATAAAGTTTATAAAGTTTATTAAAGAAATCTTATTGGTTAGCTTTTTAGCTTTACAAACTCAATATCTTTACTCACTTTAAAAAATTTTAAACTTTACAAACTAAATAATTTGACAATTTAAAAGTATCTCATTAACTTTAACTTGCAAATTTGAATAAGGTGTGATACCTTCACGGTGTTGCACTGGAAAAATTTCAGAGTTCCTTAAAAATCTGGTTAAGTTTTTGATTTTTTACGGTTACCTATTTATTTCCTTGATAATCGTTATTTTAGCAATTTTCGGCTTCGGCCGAGGATTGCAATCCACACAGTGTTTATACTGTTATATTTTTTATTGAGAGTTTGATCCTAGCTCAGGATGAACGCTGGCGGCGTGGATAAGGCATGCAAGTCGAATGAGTATGTCGCAAGACATATTCATGGCAAACGGGTTAGTAATACGTCGGAACATACCTTAAGGTTCGGCATAACTCCGCGAAAGCGGAGATAATTCCGGATGTTACCGTGATTCCTGTAAGTTTCACGGTCAAAGGATTTATTCGCCTTAAGAGTGGCCGACGGCCTATCAGCTTGTTGGTGAGGTAAGAGCTCACCAAGGCTACGACGGGTAGGGGGTCTCACGAGGATGTTCCCCAACACTGGCACTGAGACACGGGCCAGACACCTACGGGTGGCAGCAGCCGAGAATCTTCCCCAATGGACGAAAGTCTGAGGGAGCGACGCCGCGTGCAGGAAGAAGGCCTTTGGGTTGTAAACTGCTTTTTTAGAGGAGCAATGCCGACTTGTCGGTATGAGAGTACTCTAAGAATAAGAGGTTGCTAACTCTGTGCCAGCAGCCGCGGTAATACAGAGACCTCAAGCGTTATCCGGATTTATTGGGCGTAAAGGGTCCGTAGGGGGCTGAATAAGCCAAATGTAAAATCTATCGGCTCAACCGGTAATCCGCATTTGGAACTGTTCGGCTAGAGCACGTCAGAGGTCATTGGAACTCACGGTGTAGGGGTGAAATCCGTTGATATCGTGGGGAACACCAAAGGCGAAGGCATTTGACTGGGGCGTTGCTGACCCTGAGGGACGAAAGCTAGGGTAGCGAATGGGATTAGATACCCCAGTAGTCCTAGCTGTAAACGATGAGTGCTGGATATCGGAAGATTCGACCCTTCCGGTGTCGTAGCTAACGCGTTAAGCACTCCGCCTGGGAAGTACGGCCGCAAGGCTAAAACTCAAAGGAATAGACGGGGATCCGCACAAGCGGTGGAGCGTCTGGTTTAATTCGACGATAAGCGTGGAACCTCACCAAGACTTGACATCTCTTGACAATCCTGGAAACAGGACTTTCCTGAGCAATCAGGACAGGATGACAGGTGCTGCATGGTTGTCGTCAGCTCGTGCTGTGAAGTGTTCCGTTCAGTCGGGTAACGAGCGCAACCCTCGCCGTGTGTTGTATTTTTCACACGGGACTGCCCTCGTAAGAGGGAGGAAGGCGGGGATGACGTCAAATCAGCATGGCCCTTATGTCTTGGGCTACACAGGCGCTACAATGGCCACCACAAAGGGTTGCCAACTCGCGAGAGGGAGCCAATCCCGCAAAAAGTGGTCATAGTTCGGATTGGAGGCTGAAATTCGCCTCCATGAAGTCGGAATCGCTAGTAATCGTGGATCAGCCACGCCACGGTGAATATGTTCCCGGATCTTGTACTCACCGCCCGTCACACCAAGGGAGTTGGGAGCACCTGAAGCACTCCATTTAGGGGTACTATGGTGAGTCCAGCGACAGGGGTGAAGTCGTAACAAGGCACCCGTAGCGGAAGCTGTGGGTGAATCACCTCCTTTCTAAGGAGACTAAATTTGAAAAGTTTTTAAATTTTTAAAAATTTTTCAATTAGGTCGGAGATTATCGAGGAAAATGGTGACCGTAAAGAGTCAAAAACGTTTGTTTCAGATTGATTTCGACTCTTTCAATTATTGAACTTTATAAACGTATGAAAAAAGTCAAAGGTTTTAATGAGGGTTTTTTCTTGGCCAGTTGGATTTCGGCCCTTTTCATTCTCGTAGTAGGAATATTTCTTTTTATGTAGTTTATAGATCAAGTTCATTAAAAATTACAACTCAGAGTCTTGGCGATTGAAGCGGAGGGGTTCCACCTGAACCCATACCGAACTCAGCCGTTAAGCCCTCCAGCGCCGATGGTAGTGCTCCCTTGATGGAGTGTGAGAGTAGGTCGTCGCCAGGACCTTGAGTTGTATAGAGAATAACTCTCTAATCAAAACCGATTAATCAGTTTTCAATGTCGATTAACAAGAATAGTTCTCCTCTAAAATTACCGGAAAATTGTCTATATTGTAAGGCGAGCTTCGGTGAGAAAGATGTCGATTTAGTTGATGAAATAGGCGGAAATTCGGTCTATCACTTAACTTGTCATAACTGTGGAGTTTCTTTTATCTTCCATTTGGTTTTGGGAAGAGAGGGGATACTTTCAGTTGGAACAATGACCGACGCCGGCAAAGAAGACTTGGATAAACTTAAAAGAGGGGAAAATATAACGGCCGACGATGTGATTTCGGCCTATATGGAAGCCAGGAAAGCTAATCAGAGAAAGTAATTTTTAACCTCAAGCTAAAAATTTTTTTGGCTTAAGACTAAACGTTACTTTATTTTTTTCAAGATGAACGCACAAGACTCGATTTTATTGAAGGCAAAGCTAAAGAATAATGACAAGATGAAAACTAAGCAGGCTCTTAAAGAGGGTCTGATTTTAGGTATTGTTTACGGAAAACACTTGGAAAAAAATATTCAAGTTATTTTTCCCCGTTTTGCTTTTAGAAAAGTGCTTGAGAAATCTGGAGGCGAAGGAACTTTAATCAAGCTGGAAATCGAGGGAGAGAAAGCCCCTTTGGACGTTATTATCCAAGAAGTTTCCTCTCAGATTTATTCCGGCAGAATTATTCACGTTGATTTTCTCGCTGTTAATGTCAACGAGGAAGTCGAAGTCGAAGTGCCAATTTCATTGGAAGGAATTGCTCCGGCCGTTAAAGACTTGGGCGGGGTCTTGCTTCAAAATCTTGAGAGCGTTGAAGTTCGCTGCAAAGCCAAGGATATTCCAAAAGCCATATTAGTAGACGTTTCTTCATTGGCCACCTTCGAAGACATGATTGCCATTAAAGACATAAAAGTCCCCGAAGGAATCGAAATTTTAGATAATGATGATGTGATCGTCGCTAAAGTGGATGAGCCTCGAACGGAAAGTGAAGTTGAGGGAGAAGGTCAATCAGCCGGTGCCGATGTCAAAACCGTTGAAGGAGTAGATAAGAAGCAGGAAGAAGCTAAAGAAGAGAAGAAATAGTTTTAGTTATTCGAATTTAAACCTTAATTGCTTTAAAGTGCCAACCGTTAATCAAATAGTTCGCAAACCCAGAAAGAAAGTTATAAATAAATCAAAGTCTCCCGCTTTGCAGAGGGGTTTTAATTTATTAAAAAACAAACCTTTTACTTACGACAAAGGCTGCACTTTTAAGCGCGGTGTTTGCGTTAAAGTTGGAACTATGACCCCGAAGAAACCGAATTCCGCCCTCCGAAAGATTGCCAGAGTCAGATTGACGAACGGAATGGAAGTCACAGCCTATATTCCCGGTATAGGGCACAATCTTCAAGAACACTCTATTGTTGTTATTCGCGGTGGAAGAGTCAAGGACTTACCCGGCGTTAGATATCATATCGTTCGAGGTGTACTTGATACAACGGGTGTTGAAAACCGTAAGAGAGGTCGCAGTAAGTACGGAGCTAAGACGCCAAAGAAGGCTGAGTAAATCAATTAAAATTTTTACATTATGTCAATCGAGAAAACTTATAAACCAGATCCTAAATTCGGCAGCGCTCTTCTCGGAAGATTCATTGGGCAAATAATGAAAGAAGGGAAGAAGTCTTGCGGTATTCGAGTCCTTTACCGAACATTGGACATTATCAAAGAGCAGACCAAGAGGGATCCGCTGGAAGTTCTCGATGAAGCGATTAAGAATGTTTCCCCGTTACTTGAAGTCAAAGCCAAGAGAGTCGGCGGTGCCACTTATCAAATTCCGGTTCCCGTGATGGGAGGAAGAAAATTAACTTTGGCAATTCGTTGGATTTTAGCTGCTACTAGGGCCAAAAAGGGCAAGCCGATGAGCCAAAGATTGGCTAACGAGATTATTGAAGCTTCCGAAAAAAGAGGTGCTTCTATCAAAAAACGAGACGATATTCAAAAAATGGCCGAGGCCAACCGAGCCTTCGCTCACTTTGCCTAGAAATTAAATTTACGCATTAAAGTAATAAAACGCAAGAAAATGGATTCTTGCGTTTTTTGTTTGTTTCTACAAAATTCTCTACTCTGCATCTCTATTCCTTTTTTTCTTCTTCTTCCCCTCATCGGGATCTTTTTTCTTATCTTTCTTTTCCTTTTTCTCCTGAACCTTCTTTTTCTTTCTGTTACCGGATTTATTTTTCAGACTTATTTCCTCTGAAAAACTTTCCGATGACGAATTGGCGCTTAAGGAAAGACATCTTAAGCACTCTGAGTAGCGCTGCTCAAGAAATTCTTCAGGAGTGGAAGCCCTCAAAATAACAGGGTAATAATCAGAAATTCCGTAAAGAAAATCTTCATAAGATAAAGGGGAGAGATATTCATACCTTATCGATTCTCCGTTTAATGTTCTATCCACAATCACCCCGATTGAGTTGAGTCCAATGCTTAAAGCGTCTTCGAGAATTTTGCTTTTGTCACCGTTGTCCAATTCTCTTCCACGAAAATTAGCAATGATTTCAAGAATATCCTTAAAATCATCGGCCACTTCACCACTAAAAGAAATGATGTCGCTCATTTTAGCCCTCCTGTTGGTAGAAGAAAAGACAAACCAGTTTTTTTAAAGAGCTTTTTTGAGATAATCGCTTATCTCAGAGATTTTGATTCTTTTCTGTTGCATGGTATCTCGATCTCTAATCGTTACCGATTCATCATTTAAAGTATCGAAATCAACTGTAACGCAATAAGGTGTGCCGATTTCATCCTGTCTTCGATATCTTTTACCTATATTACCGTTATCATCGAATTCACAGACAAAATCGTTTTTCAAACTATCATAAAGTTGTTTTGCTTTTTCAACAATTTCCGGCTTGTTTTTCAACAAAGGGAAGATGGCAACTTTAATCGGTGCCAGCTTTTTGCTAATTTTCAAAACCGCCCTTGTTTCTTTTTCTCCCTTGGAGTTCTCAATTTCTTCCTCAACATAAGCATTTTCCAAAAACATAAAGAATAATCGGTTCAGACCCACCGAGGTTTCCATTATATGCGGAATAAATTTCTGACCCGTTGCTTGATCAAAGTAACTCAAATCTTGACCGGAGTGTTTCATGTGCTGTGATAAATCCCAGTCGCCTCTCGCATGAACGCCTTCTACTTCCTTAAAACCCCCCAAAGAGCCAAATTCAAATTCGATATCATACGCCTCGGAAGCATAATGTGCCAGCTTGTCATGCTTTGCCCAACGAATTCTTTCGGCCGGGATACCATTGTCCAAATACCACTGCCATCGATATTCCTTCCATTCATTATATTTCTTCTCCATCTCTTCCGGCTTCAGAAAATATTGCATTTCCATTTGTTCGAATTCTCTGGTTCTGAAGATGAACTGCCTCGCCACAATCTCATTTCTAAAAGCCTTGCCTACTTGGGCAATACCGAAGGGCAATTTGGGATGAGAGGAGTCAATCACATTTTTGTAGTTGAGATAGATCCCGCCACAAGTTTCCGGCCTTAAATAGACAACATTGTCTTCGCTTAGAACATCGGTTGGGGAACCCAAATTGGACTTCACCATCAGAGAAAATTTCTTGGCTTCAGTCAAATCGACCGAGCCACAGTTGGAGCATTTCAACAGTCCGTCTTTTTTCAATCTTTCCAACTCTCCATTAATAAATTCAAGAGTGGCCTTGTCCGCATTAATTCCAAATTCTTCCAGCAAGTGATCCGCTCGAAAGCGCGCCTTGCATTTTTTACAATCAACCTGCGGATCGTCGAAACTGTCAACATGGCCGGAAGCAACCCAAGTTTTTGGATGCATAAAAATAGCGCTATCCAACCCATAAACGTCTTCTCTCATCTGAACAACACTTCTCCACCAAGAATCACGAATATTATTTTTCAATAAAGCTCCATAATGACCGTAATCATAAACAGCGGCAAATCCACCGTAAATTTCCGAACTCTGAAACACGAACCCCCTTCTCTTGCAAAGAGAAACAATTTTTTGCATTCTGGATTGGCTTTCGTTTTCCATTTGAGATAAAATCAAAATTAATTCCTAATGACTAAAAGGTAATATTGATTTTTGAAAATTACAATTCAGGAGTTAAAAACAAAAACAAATTTGCATGACCGATTTATTTTTTTTATTATTCAGATAGAATTTTTTAAGAAATAAACACAAAAAATAATGACAAAAAACCTGAAAATCGAGAGAATCAGAGCACTGGAAATTTTGGATTCCAGAGGCAATCCAACCGTAAAGGTGGAAGTTAAAACTCAAGGTGGAGCAGTCGGAGTGGCCGCCGTTCCTTCGGGTGCCTCAACGGGAAGTCATGAGGCTTTGGAACTCAGAGATGGCGACAAAAAAAGATATCACGGTAAAGGTGTAACCAAAGTTTGTCAAGCTATTGAAAAAAAATTATTTCCGCTTCTCAAAGGCGCCGATGTGACAGAACAACAAAAAATTGACGGTTTAATGATTGAACTGGACAACACCCCAAACAAAAGTCGACTGGGAGCCAACGCCGTCCTGGGAATTTCTTTGGCCTGCGCCAGAGCGGGAGCAGAGAGCTTTAGTCTGCCTTTGTTTAGATATCTTCAAAATGTTTATTCTTTCAAGAAGGAGAAGAAAATGCCGGTTCCAATGTGCAATTTAATTAACGGAGGCCAACATTCCGATTCCGGTTTGGATATTCAAGAGTTCATGCTTGTCCCCAGCGGAATCAAAAAATCTTTCGCGGAAAAAATGAGAGCCGTCAGCGAATGTTATATTACTTTGGGTAAGATTTTAAAAGAGAAAAAATATTCCGTCGCTGTTGGAGACGAGGGGGGCTACGCTTCCAGATTACCGAAGAACAAGACTGCGATTGAGTTTTTGGCTTTGGCAATCAAGAAAACCGGCTATGAAGTTGGGAAGGATATCAATATTGGCATAGATGCGGCGGCCAGTGAATTTTATTTACGCAGCAAGAAAAAATACAAGCTGGTCAAAGAAAACAAGAATTTATCTTCAGAAGAGCTAGTCAAAGAATATGCCAGCTGGGCCAAAGCCTTTCCCTTTGAAATTATTGAAGACGGAATGTCCGAAGACGACTGGTCCGGGTGGAAGGAATTGAACAAAAAATTGGGCAAAAATATCGCCTTGATCGGAGATGACTTTACCGTCACCAACACGTTAAGACTACAGGAGGCTATTGCCGAGAAGGCTTGTAACGCTGTTTTGATCAAGCCCAACCAAATAGGCTCGCTCTCGGAAACGATCGAATGCATCCGCTTAGCCCAAGCACACAAATTTAAAGTGGCCATTTCTCATCGTAGTGGAGAAACTCCCGGCAACTTTATTTCCGATTTGGCTGTGGCCACCGGCGCCGATTACATCAAAAGCGGTGCCCCCTGTCGAGGTGAAAGAATTTCTAAGTACAATCGTTTGATTGAGATTGAGCAGTGGTGGTAGAAATATAGGTATAAAAAATAATTTAATTTTTTAATATTTAGTGCTATTGTTAAGTATATGAAAACAAGAAACAAAAAAATAATTTTTGGTTTGGTTTTTTTTGTGTTGGCGGTGTTTTTCAATTCCGCTAACGCTTGGATTGAGCCGACTACACTTCCTCCCGGTAATAATATTCTTGCACCGCTAAATTCTTCCGCCTTCGGGCAAAGTAAAGTTGGGGGGTTGATTTTGAATTTGGGCAACGCCGCTCACGGCTTGATCGTGCGTTACGGATTAGTGGGAATAGGCACGGACAATCCTCAAGCGATTTTGGATGTTTCCAGTACTAACAGTGGAGTTCTTTTTCCCCGCATGACAACCGCTCAAAGAAATGCGATTTCCAATCCACCGGAGGGACTTTTGATTTTCAATACGGAGACCAAGCAATTGGAGATTTATGCAGCCGGGGCTTGGAAGGCCAGTGGGGGTAGCAGCTCTGGAGGAGGCGTACCGATTGGAGCCATAGCCTTTTTTAATTTGGACAGTTGTCCGACAGGGTGGGAAAAAATTCATGAAGCCAAGGGAAGATATATTGTTGGAACTCCCGATGGCGGGACCAAAGGAGGAACCCAAGGCACAGCATTAAGTAATCTTGAGAATAGACCGGTTGGGCAACACACTCATACTCTTACAGATCCAGGACACATTCATCAATACAAGCAGCTTTATGGATCCTCATGCTGGACCGGAGGTGGTATGGGATGGTATGGATGTAGTCCGGGAGTTGCTTCTGGGAATATTTTAACCTCCTATACTGGTATTTCGATTCAAGGATCTGGCACGGTTTCAGGTACTAACGCTCCTTACATTCAATATCTGGTCTGCCAGAAAGTCAGTAACGACGGCGAAACAACCACCACTACAACGACGACAACGACTACCGGAGGAGAAAGTTTCTGGAAAAAATTCGAATCGAATATTTATTACAACGAAAGCAACGTGGGAATCGGAACACATACTCCTTCTACAAAACTGCAAGTTGTCGGTAAGACATCTTTTACTCGCGATGGAGTAAACGAATGTTGCGGTAACGACGCAACAATCACCCTGGGGGAAAATACCGCCAGCACGGGGAAAAAAGCTTCTATTTCTTTTCACAATGCCGGCCGACACGAAGGTACTTTTGAGTTGGCTCCCGACGGCGAGAGAAGATTTCGAATGTACGATAATCAAGGAGCCAGAATGGGATTGGAAACAACCGGTAACGTGAGAGTGGGAAGTAACCTATGCTTAAGCGGAGATTGCCGATTAAGCTGGAGCGTTCCTCGTCGAAATTGTTTTTGGATTAGCGCTACTAAAATTGGTACTAATGACGCATTTACTCTGCAGTGCCCAGATGGTTATCACTCTGACGGCTATTCTGAAGGAACTACTCAAGTTTCTGGCGCTTGTGGCTTAGAAACAAGATATCTCTCTTCCGTACTTTGTTGTAACGATTAAAAATTTTCAAATAAAAAAAATGGAAAAAAATAAAATAATTTTGCTCAATCTACTATTTGGATCGCTGTTTTTACTTTTATCCATTGGCTATTTCGAGTTCAGAATTTCCGGCTTGTCGAGAACTGGTTCTTTAGCGAGTAGCTCCAACCTTCAGAATGATACTCCAAGTCCGATTTCGTCAAGCAATCCCAGCGATCAGAAAGAAGAACCGGAACCGGCTTACGAAGCTCCCAAGGATCTTTCTTTCAGCGGTACCCAGGTTCCCGGATATGCTTCAGGTGAGGTGGTTTCAATTAGTGAAGAAGAACTGACTTTGAAACAGTTGGCTAGTATTGACTTGCGGTATCAAATTTTTAAAAAAGATGTATCAAAGGTTACCGATGCCATCGTTACCGTTTCAAAGGACAAGCCGGATCAGCAATCAAAGGTAGAAGAAAAAGATTCAGATTGGGCCAACATAAAGGTTGGATCAAAAATCAATATAAGATTGGATGAAAACCAGAAAAGAATAATCTCGATAATTATTTTGAAAGCTGAATAGCTCTTCTCTTTCAATGATGACAAACCTTGACTTTTCTTTTTTTTATAGCTACTTTTTGGAGAGTAATGTTCTGTTCAGAGTGTTGCTTGTAAGCTTTTTTGAGGGCAATCCCTCCTTCAGTCCTCAAGGGGGTAAGGGAGAAGAAATCTTAATGATTAATCTTTTCCGGCTTGCGAGTGACACTTTGAACAGAAAATAGTCTTAACCCCTCTCTTTTGGATTCGAAATCAAATAAAATTCGTAACCTGAAAATAGACACTCCCCACGGGTCATTGAAGACTCCTTTTTTCATGCCGATTGCGACAAGAGGCGTTGTTAAAGGACTAACCCCGAATGACCTCGAAAAGCTAAAAGCCACTTTAGTCCTTGGTAACACTTACCATTTGTGGCTAAAACCCGGTTTAAAAGTCATCAAAAAATTCAACGGGCTCCACAAATTCATGCGTTGGGAAAAGCCGATATTGACTGACTCCGGTGGATTTCAAGTTTTCTCGCTCAGCAAATTCAGAAAAATAACCGACAAGGGCGTCAGCTTTTCCGAACCGGAATCGGGCAAAAAACATTTTTTAACCCCCGAGAAATCCATCGATATTCAACTGACTCTAGGCAGTGATATTATCATGGTGCTGGACGAGTGTCCGCCTTGGCCCTGCTCTAAATCAGAAGTTTCAGCGGCCGTAGAAAGAACTACTCGCTGGGCCAAAAGATGTAAAGATTACTTTGTAGAAAAAACCGGTAAAATACCAAAAAGCGAAAAGCCTTTGCTCTTTGGTATCGTTCAAGGAGGCGTCCACAAAGACCTACGAGAAAAAAGCGCTCGTGAACTGACAAGTATCGGTTTTGACGGTTATGCCGTCGGCGGGGTGGCCGTCGGTGAGCCACGAGAATACCTAAAAAAAGTTTTGAGATATACTCTGCCTTTTTTACCGGAAAACAAACCCAGATACCTTATGGGGCTGGGAAGACCGGAGGAGATAATCGATTCGGTTAAGGCCGGCATCGATATGTTCGATTGCGTCATTCCGACTCGAGAGGGTCGTCATGGTCGCCTTTTTATCAGAGAAAAGACGTTTGGAAAAATCTCTCAATCATCAAAAATAAACTCTAAAAAAGTTTATTCGCGCATCAATATAGAAAATGAAAAATATTCTTTAGATAAAAGCAAAATAGATTCTCAGTGCGATTGCTATTTGTGTCAAAATTATTCTCGCGCCTACCTGAGACATCTCTTCAAAATAGGAGATACTTTGGCCATGCGGCTGGCCTCGGAACACAATTTGCGTTTTTATTTGGAAATGATGGAAAAACTGAGAACGAAATAAATTACTTCGGAAAAACCGACCAATCATAGTTGTCGTAAGCCCAATCAAGCATTTTTTGCATCTCAACCCAACGCTGGTGCTGTCCGGCATCCAGAACCACACCGATAATTTTGCCTTTGTCAGGCAACTCTCGCATCATCAAAAGACAGTAGCCGGCATTGTAGGTAAATCCGGTTTTAGCACCCAAAATTCCACTATATTTACCGAGTAATTCATTAGTGTTTCCGACTCTATGGACATTGCTGAATTCATCTTTACTGACTATTTCTATGTGGGATGGCGTTTGCATTATTTCCAATATCATCGGATATTTCAGCAATGATCTGCCGACTAAAGCGATATCATAAGCGCAAGAATGAGCCCCTTCGTCTTCCAAACCGGAAGCATCAATAAAATGGCTGTTTCTCAAACCCAATTCTTCCGCTTTTTTGTTCATAAGATCGGCAAAACTTTTCTCTTTTTCGGGACCGCCGAAATGTTCGGCCAAAGCTCGAGCCGCCGTATTATCGGAGTTCATAAGCATCGCTTTGAGTAAATCCTTGGCGGCAAATTTTTCACCGTAAAGAAAATGCACCGTTGCTCCTCCGGCCGATGCCGCATACTGACTAATTTCCACTTTTTCATTCCAATCTTTAACTATATCCATTAAAACGGCAGTTGTAACGAGCTTTGTCAGACTGGCAATGTTTTGACTCTCCAGCATCTTGTCTTCAAAAATAACTTTTCCGCTGTCCGCATCAATTAAAACCGATTTTTTCGCCCACACAACCAAATTATCTTTTTTCTTTTTTTCTTTTAACCGCGGAGTGACAGGCAGATTATGCAACCGATCCTCCGCCAGACAAATTTTCTCCGGCTCCATATCTTCCCCCTTCTCAGCTTCAAAGCCCAATACTCTCTCAGCCAAAATAACTATTTTTGATTTTTGTAAGTCGCCGATTTCTTCCTTAAATGGCAAAAGCAAAAAGGACGATAAAAAAGCTACTATGAAAAGCATTATTTTTTGTTTAATTCACTCTGAAAGTGAGGTCCGAGGCGGAATTGAACCGCCGTGCGAGGTTTTGCAGACCTCTGCCTAACCACTCGGCCATCGGACCAGCCGCTTATTTAAGTTATACTGAAAATATTTTTCAGCCAAATTGAAACAAAAAAATGCGAATTCAAAAGCAAATATTTCTCCGATTTCAAAAAATATCCATAGTCCTATTTAGAGAAATATTTATAAAA
>CAIUEV010000083.1 GCA_903898335.1 uncultured bacterium
GATGAAATTTATCAAATCGCCAGTCGCGAAAAAGATTCACCCGGCGAACTTTCCAAAGAAAAGAAATTTTTAGTTGGCACCGCCGAGCCTTCTTTGTTGGCTTATTTTTCTGATGAAACTTTGAAAGCGGAAGATCTTCCGATCAAAGTTTGTGGCTTTAGTCAGTGCTATCGAAGCGAAATTGGCAGTTACGGTAAAGACACCAAAGGAATCTATCGCGTCCACGAATTTATGAAAGTGGAACAAGTGGTTGTTTGTCCGGCCGATTTGGATAAAGCTAAAGAAATTCAAGAGGAGATGGTTGGTATATCTGAGGAATTACATAAAGATCTGGGATTGCCTTATCGTAAGCTTCAGATTTGTACCGGCGATATGAGTCCCGGAAAATATCGAGCTTTTGACCTTGAGGCCTGGATGCCGGGGCTCGATCGCTACGGAGAAACCGGATCCGCCAGTAACTTTGTCGATTGGCAAGCACGCAGGTTGAACATTAAATATACCGACAGAGGGGAAAAGAAATATGTTTATCTACTTAACAACACCGCTTTGGCCAGCGCCAGAACTTTAATTGCCATCTTGGAAAACTATCAGCAAAAAGATGGAAGCGTCAAAGTACCGGAAATTTTACAGAAATATGTAGGGAAGAGCGTGATAGGGTAGAGGCACTACCCGTTTAAAGTTGAAGGTTGAAAGAATTTTTGTAGTTTTTCCCCTTTGAACTTTCCCCTTTCAACTGGGCGTAGCCCCTCTCTTGCTAAATTCTAATTTTAAGTATAATAACGAACATGGAAAAAGATCTTTATCAAAAAGAAAGCGTGGAGGCTAACGAAAACATGGAAAGATTGGCCAAGGAAAATTTCAATCGTTGGAACGAGGCTCTGTTGAGTAGAGACGCCGGAAGTGTCGCTGAGCTTTATTCGGAAAGCAACACATTTCTACCGACCGTTTCTCCCGAATTCAAAAAAGGAATAGAAGGAGCCGAAAGCTATTTCGAACATTTTCTTGAAAAAAATCCCAAAGGCGAAATCGTGGAGGCTTTAGTCCAAACTATCGGTGATAGCGCCTACTTACATTCCGGTATGTACAATTTCGAAGTTGGTCCCGACGATAACCGCTCGACTGTTGAAGCCAGATTCACTTTTTTATGGCAGAAAGACTCTGACGGAAAATGGAAAATCGCTCATCATCATTCCTCAGTTAGACCAAAACCATAGGAATTTGACAGTTTCAAAATTTGTCTTATTCTGAAGTGTTTAATCTTTAAACACTGAAATGTCTAGGTTGAGTTTTTGGCTCACCGGTGGAAAAAATTTTATCAATAATTTCAAAACGATTATTTTGAATAATCGATTGAATTCTGTTGATGATTTTTCAGTGCTATCTCCATCATCGGTAATCAACTACTCCTCCTATCTTTCATCGATTTACAAAAAATCCAAGGGTGAATTATCTCATCCCGCAAACCGAGTCTCGTCCCCCGACGAGACTTTTTCTTTTTACAGGGAAGACGGTCACCCCAGTTTCAATCGAAAAATTATTTGGCTTTGGAACATTCAAAATATTCCGCCTCGTTATCGAGCCGGTTTGGCCAAACTAGCCTCAAGATATCCGGAAATAATCAAAAGTCACTTCTTTGTTCCGTCCGATATCTCATACGACTTAGCCGGAAAAAGTGATTTCTTTCTCCTAAAGAAGAATCACTGGCTACCGGTCCTGAAGGAATTCGAGCTTCGCCTCCCCTCTCTCATGAAAAGAAGAGAGCGAATTCCCAGCTTTTCCGATCAGTTCACTCTTAAAGAAAAAATAATTTTGCGTCTGCTCTTTAAACTCAGAAAGCGTTTTATTCCCATCGATGAAATTTCCGGCTATCTTTACGGGCGTCACATGAAAAAACACTTGCGAGCCTCCGCCTTTATCGTTTTTGCATTGCGCAAAAAACTGGATCGACTGACCGGTCAGAAGAACTTCATGCAGAATTATAGAAAGTTTGGATACAAAGTCGATTTCGATTTACTCAGAGAAAAAAGAATAGTCGAATAGCGAGCTTTTGCCTAATTTAAAATTAAAAGTTAATTGTAGATATATATAAATAAAGAGGATAAATGATTGGAATATTGGTTTTGATTTTAGTTTTAGCTTCTTTTGTGTCGCCGCCTCTCCGCTCTTCGATTTTCTTTTCTCTATATTTTTCTTACGCCCTGAGCGTTAGGAAGCTAAGGCCAGCCCCGCTGTGCGGGGCTTGA
>CAIUEV010000084.1 GCA_903898335.1 uncultured bacterium
TAAGTCTACTTTTAATCATCTATATAATAAACTTTCAGATAAAAATAAACAGTTTAAAGGCTCTCGAGAAAATTTTATTCTTTATATTGAAATAGTAAATATGCATTTTATGGGAATAGGTGAGATGGTTGTTGAGTTGCAACATTATTTAAGGCGATTTCCCAATTGTGCCGCTGTTGTCCTTTGTGAAAGATTCGCGATTGAGTATCAAGAAAAATCACCGGATTTATTTTCAGAATGTTATTTTATCGCCAATGGCAATTGCAAAGATATAATTAATCCAAGAAGTTCAGATGAGAAATACGATTTTGGTGATATTGATAAACTGATTTTATGTAAGAACAATTACTTTGTTCTTACTAAAGATGGGAATGTAAGTCTAATAAGCAAAAGATCTTTTAGGAATATATATAAGTGAAAATTAAAAACTTTAGCTGAAAACAAAAAATCCCGAAATTAATCGGGATTTTTTTGTTGAGTTCAACTCAGTGCTTCGAACTCCGGATTGTCACCTACTAAAATACTACATCTCTTTTTCCGATTGTCAAAATGAAAAAAGATTGGTGGAGGTGAGGGGAGTTGAACCCCCGAACTCGCAGGTGGCAATCCGCGATTCGCACCAAGCCACCCCCACGCAGGCAGTCTGGACTATTCGGCTTAAAAATTTATTAAAAATAAATTAAATTAGCTATAGGTTTTTGTTCTTGCTCATCTGAAAAAGTGTGATAGAAAGCTTTAATAAGCTTTTTAATGCATTGTGATGCGCAAAATCAAAGAAATTTTTGAACAACTGAAAAAAATCGATCTTGAAAAAGTTCAATCGATGGCTGATTGGGGGAGAGCAAAAAAAGAAGCGACGAAAATTTGGGACAGACTGAAAAAAATAAAAATGCCCGCTTGGCCGGTTGGGTTGGCGGAGTGGAGGGAAAAAGCTGTTGAATTTTGGACTGCAAGAAAGAAGCCGATTATGGGCGGATTGGCGGTTGTGCTGTTGGCCGGAATGGCCTGGTTTTTTTGGGAAGAAAAGGCCACTGAGGGAACACCCTTTGAACAGTCGGGAGAGGTGGATAATTTAGTTTTTGGCAGTTTGGAAAATGAAGCTTTTGAGAAAGCGATTAAAGAAGTGAATCTGACGGACAAGAAGCTGGAAAACAAAAATTTTGGAGCGGTTTTGGTGGCGGTGAAAAATATTTTTTTCGGATTGAACAAGGATGATGCGGGTAATTTTTCCTTTCAAAATCCGATTGATGAAGAAAAAGTTTACAGTTTGAATCGTATTAATGGCGGAGATCAAAATTTAAGAGCGGTTTATGATGAGAAGAATCGAGCAATGAATTTTATGATGTCCGGTGCCGACTTTTCTTTGGAGGGTCGAAAGATTGAGAATAAAGAAAAGGCTTTGTACTCGATTAAAGATTTACCGGTTGATTCCGTCGTGCAATTGGGTGACAAAAATATTGATTTGGGAAAATACGCCGACGATGCCTTCGTGGCGGAAAACTTGCTGAAGAGTGGAAAAATTAAAGTTTCCTCCGAGATCGGACCGAATCTGCTTGATCCTTTAGTATCAAATTTTAGTGCCGGGCTGTGGTCCAAAGAAGTGGCTGATTGCAACAACAAGGCGGAAGGGGAGCCGAAATTGGGGATGAGGCTTTTCAAAGGAGCGCTAATGCTTTCTTCAAGTAATCATTTTGCTTGCTCTAGTAAAACTTTTCCCGTTAAGATTGAAAAGGGGAAGGTGTATAAAATTGCTTTCGATTATCAGACTAAAAAGGGCAATAAAGCTCAATACTACTATCAGCTGGCCGGTAAGGATGTGAAGCCGGTGAGCTATTCTGAGAATTTGAAAACGGAAAATGATTTGTGGAATCACTATTCCGCTCTGATTCAGCCGGTGGAGAATTTCGAAAATATTAATTTTCATTTTTACGCACCGTCGGACGGCAAGGAGGAATTGGTTAATCTTTATGACAATGTTAAATTTGAAGAAGTGAAATTGGAGAGACCGATAAAAGTGGAAAGTGTTCTCAAGGAAGAGGCGGAAATTGAATTGGTAGGAGACATTAAATTGAAAGCGGGTGAAAACCGAGTGGAGCCGATTGTGGACGCCAAGAATTTATTAGCCGACGGCAACGCTTCTTTTGAGGGGGGACTGTGGCAGGAGAAAGTGGGAGATTGTTGTAATGGCAGCGCCGGTGAGGCTAAATTGAAAATGGAAATCAGCAATGAAAAAGCGGAGGGGCAAAAATCCCTGAAATTATCTTCGACCAATCATTGTGCTTGCACCAGTAAAAGTTTTCCAGCGGTTTTGGATGACGGAAAAAAATACAAACTTTCCTTTGATTATAAAAATTTGAGTGGCGGACAGGCGCAATATTATTATAAATTGAATAACGGAACGGATAAAGGTGAGGAAAAAAGCGCGAAGATTGAAGCGAAGGACAAAAGTTGGCACCATTTTGAAACGGTGGTCGATTCCAAACTGAGGGGTGTCAAGACTGTCGATATTTTTTTCTATGCTTCTTCCGACGGCAAGGGTGAAGTGACTAACTTATATGACAATGTGAAGCTGACCGAATGGTTGCCGAAAGACATCGAATCTTATTATTTACATGCGACTCAAAAAGTGGACGAATCACCGAAGATTAAAGCTATTGAATACCGAACGACGGGGCTGAATAAAAATCAAGTGGCTCTGCACGGGGTTAAGGGCGCTTTTCTTTTGATTTATCCGGAAGAATACAGCGAAAAATGGCAAGCGTTTCCGGTTGGTGCCGGAAAGGTCGGAGACGGGCTTTCGGTTCCCGATAATTATACGGTTCCGGAGGCGGAAGTGAATCGTCAAGCCAGTCGAGAAGATCTGATGAAAATGATTGAAGAAAAAAGTATTTCCGCTTTGGGTGAGGGCTTTGTTTCAAAGAATTTTAATGGGGTTATTCGCAATGATAATTTACCGAAAGTTTCCGCTTTTGCTACTTGGTGGAAGCAGCCCATTGCGGAAGAATTGCATTACAAAATAAATGACTATTCCAACGCTTGGTGGATTGATCCGGTGGAGGTTTGCAAGGACAGTGGTCTTTGTTTGGAGAATGAGGATGGCAGCTGGGAAATGGTGCTGGTGGTGAAGAAATAGAGACGGAAAGATTGATACTTTGCTTATATCTCCTTTGGAAATCACAAATTGTGACTTCCAATCGGTTTTTCTTTAAGATCACAAATTGTGATCTTAGAAATTCCTTGGTCCCTTCTTCTCTTAGCTGAAACATAAAGTCATCCGGAAATTCCGGATAGCTCAAATATGAATCATAAACTAAACGATTTTCCATTTACCACCTTTGTCCGGGCCGAGGCGCTTGAGAATGCCTCGATCTTTTAGGATTTTTATATTTCTTTCAATACCTCTTCTGCCTAAGCCGGTTTGTTTGGAGAGCTCGAATTGGGTTATATTTTCATTTTCTCTAATCAAACGAATTATTTTCTCCACACTTTTCTCCACACTTTTCTCCACACTCTCTCCCGTGTTCACGGAAAGCTGTAATCTTTCCTCCACGGTTGCGGTTTGAATTCTTAAATTATCTATAGATTTATTTGGACGAGGCTGAAAACTCTCTCTGCAAGCTGAAAAATAGCTCTGTAAAAAAACAGATTGGAAATTGCGATGGGGGAAGTTTCGTGATTGGATAGAGGAAATGAATTGGTCACAAAATGTGACCAGTTGAAATTTTTAGCTAGTGATGGCAAATGCTACTCTTCAGATGCTGGAAGTGTAGAGTAAATTTTACGTTTGATTCAATCAATTCCTTCACTAAAAGCAATAAATTTAAGCACTATGCCTGAAATTTTTACTCCCCCAAATATATTGAAGGCTGAAAAAAGAATTAAACCGTGGATTTCTTCAAACTTTGATCGTCTTGCTTTACATAAAGATGAAACAAGTATTTTTTTTAAAAATCAACTTGAAAGTTGGATAAAAAATATAGAAAAGAATAAAAAAAGAGACTTAATCGGGAGGCTTACCAGCTATAGCAATACAGATAATATCTCTGCATTTTTTGAGTTGATGTGGCATCAGTTTCTTGTTGAAGAAAAATACAAGGTGAAAATTGAACCGGAATTGGAAAATGGTAGAAAACCGGAGTTTTTAGTTAAAACAGAGAATCAAAATTTATATTTTGAAGTATTTTCTGTTGTTGGGAATGAGGATGGAGAGTTACAAAAAAAGATAAATATCACTGAGGAAGTGCTGGGAAAAATAAATCTAATGGAGGGATTTTATCCTATCGCGATTGGTCTGAAAGATTGGATTGGTCCAAATGTGAAATATTCTAATTTCATCAATTTCATAAAGAAATTGGCGAAAGAAGGTTCTTTTGACGGGGAGCTAAAAAATTCTAATAAAATTCTTTATGATCGAGGAGGTCTCAGGGCGGAAATAAAGATTTTTCCAAAAAGAGAAAGAAGTGGAAAGATTCTAATGACAGTCGGCTATCCCGGTATTTTGTCTGAAGTTGGTTCAAAAAAAATCAAAGAAAGAATTCGCGAAAAAATATTAAAATACAGACCTATAAAAACTTCCGGCGATCCTTTCGTTATTGCAGTCTGCTTTGATTTAACAGGTTCAATCTATGGACATTATAATTTGGAATATGATTTGTTTGGCCTACCGGTTATTAAAGTTCCTATTGCTTCAGGAAAGAGAGATTCTCAAGCTGGAAGAGATGGAAGTGGGATATTTTTCAAAAAAGATTCTCTCGGGGAGTTAAAAAATACGAGATTGAGTGCGGTAATCTCCTGCACGAGAGTATGGAAAGAAACAGAAAAATATCCGCAAGGATTTTACGCTTACAAAATTGAGGTTTTCCATAATCCATTTGCAAAAAACCCTTTAGATGAAAGCGTCTTTAATAAATTTGCTCAATTTGTGCCACGATGGGGTAAAATCTCGTTGGAAATGAAATGGAAAAACAAAAGGGAGAATCGATTTCTTGTTTTTTAAATTTTTTTAAATCGGGTTGTGTTTAGGGAGTTTTACATAGCAAGATCAGTCGTACGATTTAATCGTACAACTCAA
>CAIUEV010000085.1 GCA_903898335.1 uncultured bacterium
AGACATGAAATTATTTTAAAAATTTGAGCTTAGAAGTAAAATAAATCAAATCTAAAAAAACGCAAATGGAAATCTGAAATTATTAATAGATTTTTATGACAAAGGCTGAAAGCTATCTTCAACATTGAGCTAACGGACTTGAGTATTGGGAAAATTGTAAGATTCAAGTACCCCTTATCTTGCCTAAAAGACTCTTTTTCCTACATAAATCAAATTTTTGGTGCCTTTTCTGGCTTCAAGAGTTTTGAAGCCGGCCAGTTCGAAAAGTTGGCGCAGTTCTCCGAGCGTAAAAATATGCAAAAATCGGTGAAAAATATAATTTGGTGTTTTGAAGGGCAAATAGAAATCGCGAAACTCCGGTTTGAGATTCTTGCGATTGAAAAGTTTGTCTTTCAAAAATATTTTTAAATAGTTAGGGGTAGCTAAATTCCAGACGGAAACTACGCAAACCCCTCCCGGTCGAGTAATGTCGTACAATATTTTGGCCTGCTCCTCTCGATATTTGTTACTTGGTAAATGGTGAAAAACGGCCAAGGAAAAAACTTTATCGAATTTTTCTTGCGGGTCTAAAATCGAATTCAGTCCCCTACCCTCCTTTGGCAACACTAAAAATTTATTTTTTGAATCAGGGTTATTTTTCTCGGCAATTTTTAGGAGCTCCTTGGAAACGTCCACGCCCAAATAGTTTCGACACTTCCCTTTCAGAAATCCTGCCAGTCGTCCGTTGCCGCAGCCGAAATCTAAAATTCTATCTTCCGAACTGACTAAATCTTGAATAAATTCCAAATCGGCCCAGAAAAAATTGCGGGTATGGGAAAATTTGTCGGCCACATTATCATAGCCTTCTGTCACTTCCTGGATAATTCGATTTCGAGTGGATTTTTGCATGTCGGCAGTATGAATTACTTTTTTAGTTTTTAAAAGACAAATCAAACAAATTGACTATACGTAATAAATATATTAAATTTATACGTATAAGAAGCTAAAATTATTCTCAGTTATGAACTCTAAATTAACTCTAAGGATGAATACAAAAGTTGTCGCTGAAGTGAAAAAATATGCAGAACGAAGAGACACGAGTCTCTCTGCCCTGGCTGAATCTTACTTTAGCTATTTGGCTTTTAACAGCAAAAAGAAAAGGCTCAAAAAGAACTCCGTTGTCGATGAGCTTAAGGGGTCGGTTAAAATTCCCGATGGTTTTGATTGGAAAAAAGAAAAGGCAGATTATCTGATTAATAAATATATTCACTGATGTTGGAAAAAGTTTTTTTAGATACCGATATTGTTTTGGATTTTCTCTTGGGCCGAGAGCCTTTTTTCGATGAGGCAGTTGATGTGATGTTTCTCGCAGAGGATCGAAAAATAAAATGTTTAGCCTCCCCGCTATCTTTCTCCAACATTTTTTATATTGTTTCTCGACTGGAAAATCCAAAATTTGCTTTAAAAACGTTACACAGACTGAGGAGTATCGTCAGCCTGAGCCCGGTAAATGAAAAAATTGTCGATTCAGCTTTGATTTCGGAGTTTAAAGATTTTGAAGATGCTATTCAATATTATTCAGCCGAAAAATATCAAGTAGATTGTCTTTTGACTCGAAATAAAAAAGATTATTTCAAGAGCCAAATACCGGTTTTGTCTGCGCGAGAATATTTATCACAAAGAGGACTACTTTAATGAAAAAATTTATTCACCTGTTTTTGGCAAAATTGGAAACGACCGAAATAAAGTCCGGTCGAGACTTGGAAAAGCTGAAAGAAAAAATTTCGGCTGTTTTTGGCATTTCCCCACCCAGTAATGCCGATTTGCGTAAAGCGTATTTGGAAGGGCTGAGAGGTGGATATTCTTCTGTCAGTCTGAAGGCGGAAAAGTGGTTATGCGCCAAAAAAATGCGTACCTCTTCCGGAGTGGCGACGGTCGCTGTTTTGACGCGAGACTTCCCTTGTCGAGGAGAATGTCTTTACTGTCCGACGGAAAAGTCAATGCCAAAAAGTTATCTTTCCAATGAGCCGGCGGTGATGCGAGCGGTGACGGTCGGATTTGATCCGTATCAACAAGTTCAAAAAAGATTGGAAGCTCTCGAATTGAACGGCCATTCTGTCTCTAAAATAGAAATCATCGTGATGGGCGGGACTTTTTCTCATTTACCCGAACAATATCGTTATGATTTTGTGAAGGAGTGTTTTAGGGCTTGTAATGAATATCGGCAAGGTGCAAGAATCAAGGTAAAAGGGGGAAGAATAAAAAAAGATATTGAATCGGTAAAAGAAGAATTATTTTTGCAACAAAAAAGAAATGAGACGGCGGCGGTTCGAGTAGTCGGGCTGACATTGGAGACTAGGCCGGACTCCTTGGATGAGAAAGAAGTGAAAAAATTTCGCGAGTTGGGAGCGACTCGAGTGGAAATAGGCGTGCAGAGCGTTGACGATGGCGCTCTAAAGCTGAATCGACGCGGCCATGGTGCTGAGGAAACTGTTCGAGCAACCAAGTTGCTCAAAAATGCCGGTTTTAAGGTAAGCTATCACATGATGTTGGGTTTACCCGGCAGTTCTCCCAAAAAAGATTATTTGAGCATGCAAAAGATTTTTTCCGATGAGTGTTTTATGCCGGATTTAGTCAAAATTTATCCGTGCGCCGTTACGTCCGGGTCGGAGCTTTTTGATCTTTGGCGGAAAGGAAAATACGAGCCGCTTTCTAACTCGGAGACGGAAAAATTGATTATAAAAATTAAGAAGATTATTCCGCCATGGGTTCGAGTTTCCCGGGTTATTCGCGACATCCCATCCACTTCCATTGCGGCCGGTCCGAATATATCCAACTTACGGCAGTTGATAGCGGAAAAAGCCAAATGCCGCTGTATTCGCTGTCGAGAAATAAAGAAAGGTATTTTTGATGATAAAAGAGCCATAATGCGCCGTATCGACTACGCGGCATCCGGTGGCCGAGAAATTTTTTTGGAGTGGGTGGATAAAAAAAATGAAAAACTTTTTTCTTTGTTGCGATTAAGATTGCCGACAGACAATTCCAATCCGATTCTGCCAGAGCTAAAAAACGCCGCTTTATTCAGAGAATTGCATACTTACGGGCGCGCGGTAACGGTTGGGGAAAAGTCGGTTGGTCGCGCTCAGCATGCGGGCTTGGGCAAGAAACTTCTGATGGAGGCGGAAAGAATTGTTAAAGAAGAGTCTGATTACAAAAAAATAGCCGTCATTGCCGGCATCGGAGTACGTGAATATTATCAAAAACAGGGCTATGGGTTGGAGGGATGTTATATGACGAAGAGAATTTAAAACTACAAATTGTAGAAATTAGAAAGATTAAATCTACATTTTATCTGGCGTAGATTTTTCTTAACGCCAAACATTCCGGATGGCTAACTTTATTTTTTAATTCATCTTTAGTTAATCTGCTGTCTATTTTAAGATCCAGAATGTCTTCCGTATTTTCTTCTGTCTTTTCCTTAACTTTATCTATTTTTTCAAGACCAAACTCAAGCATCTCCGTGACCGTATCGAATCTTGATTCGAGGTCTTCAAGTAAAATTCTAGTGCGACGTTCCGATCGTTGTATTTTTACTCTCATTTTTTTGCCTTGGTCGGATATCTCGGCTCTCAAAGAGTCAAACTTAGAGTCAAAGTTTTTCTCCTGCTGCTCAAATCTGTCATCAAGTCTTTTCTCCTGCTGCTCAAACCTAGCATCAAGTTTTTTATCAAATCTTTTCTCTTGCTGCTCAAATCTGTCATCAAGTTTTTTATCAAGTCTTTTCTCCTGCTGCTCAAACCTAGCATCAAGTCTTTTCTCCTGCTGTTCAAACCTAGTATCAAGTTTTTTATCAAATCTTTTCTCTTGCTGCTCAAATCTGTCATCAAGTTTTTTATCAAGTCTTTCTTCTTGATTTTCGAACATTTCTCTCATTTCCGCTTTGAAACTTTTTTCTTGAGTTTTTAGTGCTTCCTGAAGATCTTTTTTGGTGAGGGGCATGGTTTGAGCTTAGGAATTATTCTTGGTAATAAACTAAATCATATCTTAAAAAAAGC
>CAIUEV010000086.1 GCA_903898335.1 uncultured bacterium
TCTTATGAGATCGTTCGGATTATGGATACTGGCTGAGGCAACATAGTCTATATTGTGGGCGATACAAATATCCAGAATATTCTTTCTCTGAGTTTCTTTGCCGAAACTTATTTTTCCCGCCGGTTTGGTTGTGGTGCTGGCTCCTTCGGGAGTGGCACTTGATTTTTGACCGCCGGTATTCATGTAACCCTCGTTGTCGTAACATAGGTAGACAAAACGATGTCTTCTCTCTAGGGCACCGGAAAGACTTTGCAGTCCTATGTCGTAAGTTCCGCCGTCGCCGCCAATGGCAAGAAAATTATATTCTTGTTTTATCTTGTTTTTTTTCATTAGAAATTTGTAAGCCGTTTCCACTCCGGCCAGAGTGGCCGACGCATTTTCAAAAGCAGTGTGAATGTAGTTTGTTTTCCAAGCACTTCGAGGATAAACAGTTGAGGTTACTTCCAAACAACCAGTAGCGTTACTGACAACCAAGGGCTTGTCCGAGCCGGCCATTACGGTTCTGACGATAGCCGGAAACGCGCAACCGGCACAAGCTGAATGGCCTGAACAAAATTGATTTTTTGCCGATTTTATTTTTTGAGATAAAAGCATGGAATTTTAACAATTAGTGATCTTGATCGTTTTATTCTTTAATTCTTGCCAATAAATCTTCTTCAGAGGGAGCTTCCCCTCTCCAGCTGAATTTTTCTTCCTCCGAATCGTCACACAAAACAAGAGACGGTGTTGCCATAATAGAATAGAACTGAGCTTCGGCTAAACCGTCCGCTTCTTCAACGTCAAAAAATTCAGTCTCAAGATATTTTTTGGCTGTACCGGCTAAGGTTTTGGCGGCCGGGCAATTGGGGCAATTTTTTTTGATAAAAACTTTTAATTTCATGGTTTTTAATTAGTTACTGGCACAAGCGTTATCTATATCTCCACTGTCATTGTCGTCCAGATCGTTGCTTTTCATCGACATTGTTTTTTTCCAGAGTCCGCTGGTCCAGGCTCTCGTGCCGCCGCAACGAATGCCGTAATGGTTGTTTCCGCTGATTTCATTGTCTCTGAGAGAGATGCTGCCTCCCTTGTTGGTTCGATTGTTCAACATCATACCACTGGCTTCATTTGACTTTAAATCATTATTGCGAATATCCAGTTTAACCCCCCTAATCTCCAGCTCCATACCCCCTTCACTGTTGTCTTTAAAAGTGCTATCGTAGATCTTGCCCTTCACTTGGGATCTTAAATCTAACCCTTCTTCGCCGTTATTACTCACTTCGTTATTATAAAAATAAAGATAACTTTGTTCAACGAAAATCCCCTTTCCATCATTGTCTTTGATAAGAGAGTCTTTTATGGTTGCTGAATAGACAGTGCTATTTTTACCCGATTTAATCCAAATACCCACTCTTTTGGAATCGGTTACTTTGACATTTTTGATAGTAACTTTTGATTTTTTAGGCACTATTACTCCGTAATTTCCTCCTTTAACGGTCAATTTTTCTATGTTACTCCTTTTACCCATCGTCAGACTGGACTTGTCCGATGCGGAAAAATCTATGATTGTTGCATCTCGATCTTCGCCTAAAATTTCGGTACTTTCGGGTAAATTCAAATCTCCGGAGGCGTAAGTGCCTTTTTTAACGTAGAGCTTTCTCTCGCTCTTGGAGTTTTCGGCGGCTTTGCTGAGGGCGGAGGCGATATCCTTGTAGGGATTAGAATCCGAGCCATCAGTGGTAGTGCTTTGACTGGCTCCGTCAACATAAATATAGCCGGCCTGAACTACTTTAGCGTTAGAGGTAGCAACAAACCAAGAGAAAGAAATGGCAAACAGACCGAGAATAAACTTTTTCATTATTTTTATTAAATTTTATTGAAATTAAAAAAGGAATATATAACAGAATGATAACCTAAAGTTTGTAAATATCCAAAAATATCCAAATTAATTTAAATTGCCAGCATGAGAGTGAAAAATCCGAATTTGCAAGATTCGAAATTAAAAAAAATGAAAGTTGCTTTGGTACATGACTACCTCGTAGAATATGGAGGAGCGGAAAGGGTTTTGGAGTGTTTCTCTGAAATTTTTCCCGACGCACCGATCTATACTTTAATTTACGATAAAAAGCTGGCAAAAAGAATTTTACCGGGCAAGACGATTAGAGGATCTTTTCTTCAGAAAATTCCTTTGGCGAAATCATTTCATCGGCTATTCCCTTTACTTATGCCAACAGCCATTGAGGGGTTTGATTTGAATTATTATGACTTGGTGCTTTCCGACTCGGCCAGTTTCGCCAAGGGAGTGATTACTTCGGAGAGAACAAAACATATTTGTTATTGTCATACCCCCACTCGTTATGTTTGGGATGACTGTCATAAATATGTGCGTGAATTTTCTTATCCCTTCTCCCTTAGGCGGCTGGTTCCTTTCGGCCTGAATTACGTTAGAATTTGGGATCGACTGGCTTCCTTGAGAGTCGATGACTACATCGCCAATTCTCGTTTGGTAGCGGAAAGACTCAAAAAATATTACAAGAGAGAGGCGGAAGTGATAAACCCGCCGGTTTTTGTAGAGGAGCTGATTTCTCCCCAAGAGCAGAAAAAAAGAGGTATTTATTTTGAAAATAAAATCCGACCTTCGCAAAGTAGAGGTTATTATTTGATGCTGGGACGATTGATGTCCTATAAAAAATTCGATTTGGGGATTGAAGCTTTTAATCGGCTGGGTCTGCCGCTGAAAATCGTTGGAGGCGGACCGGAGCTTAATCGATTAAAGAAAATAGCAAGGTCCAATATTGAGTTTACCGGTCCTTTACCGCCGAGAGACAAAAAAGTGGCTGAGTATTTTGCGGGGGCGAAAGCGCTCATCTTTCCTCAAGAGGAGGACTTCGGTATCGTAGCTCTGGAAGCCATGGTTAGCGGCAAACCGGTAATCGCTTACAGGGCCGGTGGTGCCCTGGAGGCCGTGATTGAAGACAGAACGGGAATCTTTTTTGATCATCAAGATGCGGAAAGCTTAACGGCCGCCGTTGAAATTTTTGAAGAAAAATCCAAAAAAGGATTTTTTGATCCATTCGATATTAATGAATTTGCCTTGGGCTTCAGGAAGGAGAATTTTATGCGGAAGATAATTGATTTCTTGGAGAAGAGTATCTAGGTTCAAGATAGCTTTAATCTCCGCCGCCGCTTATTAAGAGAGCTTTTTTGTTTGTTTTAGTCTGGTCTTTGTTTTTGTTATCGTTTTGATTTGAATTTTTGTTATCGTCTATTTGAAGTTGTTTTCTTATATTATTGCTCGAATTTGTTTCTTGGGGGTTTTGGTTATCATTATCGGACTTCAAAAATTCTCTTAATCGATCGGCGTGCATTTTATATTCGGTTTTTTCTTTGTCTGTCGTCTCCTCGGTCGGTGAAATATTATAGTAATCGAAAAGAAACTCAATTACCTGGCGAGCGATTGGCGATGAAGAATCGGAAGAGTATTCAACGGCTCTGACCCTGTCTAATTTTACTAGAATTACAAATTTGGGATCATTCATGGGGGCACCCGCAATAAAGCTGTGAATCAAGTCTTTTGAGTAGCCACCACCATTGGGGTTGGGTAATTGAGCGGTTCCCGTTTTGCCGCCGATAAGATAGCCGGGGACGGCCGCCTTAATGCTCCATCCGTTCTTCACGACTGAGACTAACATGGCCTTGATCTTTTTTGAGGCGGTTTCACTGATTACTCGTCGAATCTCCTTTGGCTGAACGGGGTTTTCCTCTCCGTTATTTTTTATTACCTTATCCACTATTTGCGGTTTCATCAACACACCTCCATTGACCAGAGCGGAAAAGGCCGTCACCATTTGAAGAGGGGTGGCCGCCACGCCTTGACCAAAAGCGGCGGTAGCGAAATTCAAATCTTTCATGTTAGCTAAATTTTTTATATCTCCCTTGGCTTCTCCGATCAAATCTATTCCCAATGTGTCGCCAAAACCGAAATTTTTAAGTTGATCGTAAAATTTTTCTTTACCCACGCTTTGCTGGGCAAATATGGCGCCGGTATTGAGCGATAGATCGAGTGCTTTAGTCATCGGAATATAGCCCCGACCTTTACCGTCAAAGTTATGTAAGGTGTATCCGGCCATCGAAATCGACCCGTTGTCCGTATACATTGTTTCCGGCTGGATTTTACCGGCGTCAAGAGCGATAGCGTAAGTCATCGGTTTCATAATTGATCCCGGCTCGTATTGGTCTTGAATACATTTATTTTGAAATAACGAAGCCTCTTTGACTTGGCTGTAATCTTCATTGTTGTAGGAGGGGTAATTGGCCATAGCGATTATTTTGCCTGTTTTAGGTTCCATGATCAATATGTTCCCACTATCGGCTTCAAATTTTTGCACCGCTTCCTCTAATTTTTTCTCAGTAAAGTATTGAACGGATTGGTCGATGGTCAGAACGAGGCTGTCTCCATCTTCCGCTTTTTCCAAAGTTCTCATTCCGATTGAGATCCAACGGCCGCTGGTGTCTTTTTCCGCTTTCAAAAAGCCTCCTTTTCCGGTCAAAGTGGCGTCAAAATAGCCTTCTACTCCGTACTGGCCGCTTTTTTCCTCCCCTTTGTAGCCGATAAAACCGATAATTTGAGAGGCGAGAGGACTGCCCGGATAAGTTCTCCAATATTCCGGTATCAGCTCTGTCCCTTTGATGCCTTTTTCTCGAATGGTCAGGCTCTCCTCGTCGGAAAGCTTACGTTTCAAAACTTCGTAAAGATCTTCTCGATTTTTTTCTATTTTGGATTTTATTTCCTCTTTGGGAATTTTAATTATTTCAGCCAGGGTACTGGCGGTTCCTTCAACATCAACTATATTTTTCGGTATAATAATCAGTGAATCTTTCTCCTCGTTAACGGCGGCGGGATAAGTTTTTCCTTTGTTCTGAAGGTAGATCTCTCCTCTTTTTGGAGCCAGCTCTTCGTAGTATTGATGTTGATTATTGGCTTTTTCCGTAAAATTCTCATGGCTGGAAACTTGTAAAAAGAAAAGTCGATTAAATATAGCTCCAACGGCAAAAAAAATGATTAAAAACCAAAACCAAAAACGCCACCGACTGGCTTCTCGAAGACTCTCCGGTCGACAGGTAATTATTCGCCCTTGCCTGCAATTGGAATTTCTGTTTTGCATGTTTCTCGCTGTCGGAGCAGTCGTAGCCGGTCTGCCCGTAAACCTTCCGGGTGGATAACTGCGACCTTGTTGATTTGTTTGATAACGACCAACCATTGATTGATTATTTTATTTGTTTCAATTTCGCAATAATGGGAGTGTCGCCAACAGTGCACTGTCCGTCTTTATACAAGACCGGAACTCCTCCGCCGGGTAATTTGCACTTGTCGACTATTTCCATGAATAGTTTTTGATTTTCTTTGTTCTTAAAAACTTCCATTTTTTTTATTCCCAATTTTTCATCCAGCTTGTCATTTTCGGCGAAGTACTTTTCCACATTCTCACAGTGAGAACAGCCGTCGCCCCAGAAGAACACAATTTGAGATTCGTCGATCTGGGAGGGTTTCCCATTTTCGCTTTTCTCGCTGATTGGCTTTTTCTCTGTCTGATTCGAACCGGAAGATTCTGATTTTGAATTAGAGCAGCCGGTAAGAACGACAGCCATTATTAGCGGTAGCCAGAAAAATTTTTTCATTTTTTCTTTTTAAAAATAAGAGATGCTTAGTAATAATAGATTAATAATTTTAAAATTCCCAAAAATTTTTGGCTCGAAATAAAAAAAATCGATATCATCTTTCTTGTAAAGTAAAATAAAATTTATTAATAAATTTACCAAGTGAAAAAGTTTTATGTCTTTATTTTGTTACTGTTTGTTCTCTCGATTGCCGGTTATTTTTGGGCCAGAGGAAAAATAGTCGGTCGAGCCGGAGGATCCTCCGTTGTCCAAGAAATTTCCATTAAGGAAGGAGAGGGCGTCAATGCGATAGCGACCAAACTTCAAGAAAGCGGGATCGTTTCTCATCGACTTTGGTTCGAACTGTATATTTGGTCAAAAGACAAAGAAAATAAAATTGCGGCCGGCACTTACGAATTAAGGCCGAATATGACTATTCCGGAGATTGTTGACACCATGACAACCGGCAAAGCTAAAAAAGAAGATGAATTTGTAACCATTATCGAGGGTTGGAATAACAGAGAAATCGGTGAGTATCTGGCGGAGAAAGGTATCGTGGGGAAAGAGGAATTCTTAGAGGAAACAAAGGCGGTTGAAAAATACAGACCTCACTTTTCCTTTCTTCAAGATTTGCCTAAAAACAGAGATTTGGAAGGTTATTTGTTTCCTGACACTTACGGTGTGATCAAGGGTAAGACCACCGTCGCTCAGTTGGTCTATAAAATGTTGTTGAATTTTGATCAAAAAATGGTTGATTCAATGAAGGAAGATATCAAGAAAAGCGGACATTCGGTTGATGAAATAATCAGAATGGCCAGCGTTATCGAGTTGGAAGTTCCTCAAGAAAAAGAAAGAAAAATCGTTTCCGGTATTTTTTGGAACAGAATTGAAGGCAAAATGCCTTTGGAATCTTGCGCCACTATCAGTTACATTACCGGAGTCAAAAAGAGACAATATTCTTTCGACGATACTCGGGTGGACTCTCCTTACAATACCTATCTGAACAGAGGTCTGCCTTTCGGCCCGATTGGCAATCCGGGCTTATCGGCCATTAAGGCGGCTCTTTATCCTCAAGAGACCGATTTTGTCTATTTTCTTTCCGATATCGAAACGGGTGAGACTTTTTTTGCCAAAACTCTTGATGAGCACGTCAGAAACAAAAATCAACACGGTCTCTAGACAAATCTATCAAATTTTAAAACTTAATTGACTTTAAGATGATTATCTCCATTTCCGGTTTGCCGGGCTCCGGTAAAAGCACTGTTGCTAAAATTATGGCTGAGAAGCTGGGCTTCGAAAGGATTTATATGGGCGGAATTTTGAGAAATATCGCTGAGCAGAGAGGCCTGACGATTCTCGAGCTGCTTAAAGAAGCTGAAACCAACTCCAGCATTGATGAAGAAGCGGATAAAATGGTGACCGATTTGGGCCGAACAAAAGATAATTTTATTATTGAAAGTCGAACCGCTTTTTACTTTATCCCCGATTCTTTCAAGGTTTTTGTTAAAGTTTCTTCTGATGAGGGGGCAAAAAGAATCTATGGCGATCTTAAAAAAGAA
>CAIUEV010000087.1 GCA_903898335.1 uncultured bacterium
TCAGCTATCTCGTCAGGAGTTATGGGCGTGTTCGGATTCAGTTCTTTGGTCGGAACCATTCCGGTAAGGCAGAGGTTGATAATGATTTTTCTCATTCGTATGAGTTTATAGAGAGATTGTTCTGATCTATATATTTTCTAAAAATCTTAAGTCAGTGTTACATAATGAAGCAACATTATCTCTTATTTTTTCTATTGGCCAATCCCACCACTTTATGTTTAATAGACGTTCTATCGTCTCTTTATCGAATCTTTTTCGTATTTCAATGGCAGGATTTCCTATAAATATCGAATAAGGAGGAACATTTTTTCTAATAACTGCATTGGCTCCGACTATTGCTCCATCCCCGATTTTTACTCCGGAAAGGATTACTGCACCGTTGCCGATCCAAACATCATTTCCTATAACTACATTACCATTAGAGGCAGGGTGCCCGATGATATCTTTTGCTTCCGGCCATTCGGTTGTTAGAGCTGAAAATGGATACGTCGTTATCCAATCACTTCTGTGATTTCCTCCAAGAAAAATTTTAACTCCATCAGCTATAGAACAGAATTTACCAATTTTAAGTTTTGTTGGCTCACCCCAGTGCAGGATTTCCGGCTTTCCATAAGTGAAATCCCCGATTTCAACAAGATCACCTAGATTACTCAATAAATCTTTTGTGTAAAAATTTTCCATTTATTGCCAAGAATAATTAATGTGTATTAACCCTTGATTTTTATCTGTAGAAACAATTTTGAAGAGTTGAGATTTGTTTAAAAAATCGTATTGAGTTGCAATTAATTTCCCCCAAATACCTACTTGAACATAGTATGAGTTTGTTTTTAGGGGGATATTATTGTATTTTATATCGAAGTAATTATTTTTTAGATATTTTCTAGTGTTTATTTTGTCGAAAAAGGTGTTTACTCCAAAGCAGTAAAACCCCTCTTGGCTATATATCGCTACTCCAAAATTTAATTCTCCTTTAAAATCTTTCCTTTTTTTAAAATACACCTTCACCGACAAATCCTCTCCCGTCTGGAAAACATTCTTTACTTTCCCGTTTTTGTCGAGGAATTCGACTTTGGTAATTTCCGCGATTTTTTTCGATTGGCGGGGGGCGGACGGAGTGGCCGAGGTGTTTTTGTCCGCGTTTTCACTGTAGATTCCCGCTTCTTTTTCGGCGGCGATGCGGCGGCGTTTTTCTTCGTTGAATAATCTTTTTTCCTCGTCAGACATGTTTTGATAGATGTATTTGTTTCCCACTTTTTCCGGGTCGCCGATCATTTCCACTTTGCCTTTGCGGAGGAGCAGGGCACGGTCGCAGTAGCGCTGGACAGTGGCAATGTCGTGGGTGACGAGAATGACGGTTTTGCCTTGATCTTTGTATTTGTTGAATTCTTCCATGCACTTGCTCTGGAAATTACTGTCGCCGACGGCCAGTACTTCGTCCATCAAAAGAATATCTCGGTTGGCGTGGATGGCGACGGAAAAGGCGAGACGAACTTGCATACCGGATGAATAATTTTTGACTTTTTGGTCGATGAATCTTCTCAACTCGGAAAAGGCGACGATATCATCGAACTTGTCTTTAATTTGTTTGGTGGTGAGACCAAGGACGGAAGCATTTAAAAAAATATTGTCACGACCGGAAAGTTCCGGATTGAAGCCGATACCCAGCTCTAAAAAAGGAGAGATTAGGCCGTCGACTTTAACTGTCCCGCTGTCGGGTGTGTAAATGCTGGCCAGGATTTTCAGCAGGGTGGATTTGCCGGAACCGTTGCGCCCGATGACGCCGAAAAATTCGCCTTTTTTCACTTCGAAAGAAACATCGTTCAATGCTTTAAACTCTTCGTGGCCTTTATTTCGCAAAGCATTGACAAAAGCGCCCCGCAAGGTGGAAATTTTTTCCTTGGGGATTTTGAAAGTCTTGCTGACGTTTGAAACGCTTATAGCAATTTTAGACACTTTTTAGATTTAGAAATTTATTAACTTTTCTGAATTTTTTCCGTAACCGAAACTATTTATTCAGCTTAATCTTTTTTTTAACTTTTTCATAGGCAGACTCGAATTTCCTAGCATCCTCTTTAGTGATTAGTCTTGTCTCGTTTGCATTTTTGATAAGGCCGTAGCTTGGTTGGTGGGAAAAACCTATATATTCAACTTTTTTATTCAGTTGTCTTATTTTTTTGATTACCGGGATAAGGTCGGTATCGGAAGAAACTAAGATTGCCGTATCGTAAAGATCTTCATAAGCCCCTACGAGCATATCGACGGCAATTTTGACATCTACTCCCTTCTCATGAAAAGTTCCATCATTTTTCATTAAATATCCTCTTTGTAGACTGTATTTTTCTTGTGCTGACTGTAAATGATTGAAAAGGCGAACTTGATTTTTTTGCATCTCGACTGCTTTTTTGTCATTCCCCTTAGCTCTTACTACGCCTATATAATAACGTTTAGCAGTAATAATTCGATTTTCTCCAGCTAGCCACTTGGCGAAGTTTCCATACTGAAAATAGGTTATATTTTTAATATCCAAACTTTTTAGCTTGTGATATAAATTGCTTCCATCCACATAGACAGCTATTCTATCAATCTTTTTCGATGATTTTCTGGTATGCATTATTTTAAAATAAAAACCCCGCCATGCCGGAAAGGTCATAGCGGGTGGTTTTAGATAACTTTATAGTAGCACAAAATGATATTTTGTCAAAAAAAATTCTCGGCTTTTCCGTTGCTTCCGAAAAATCCGTTGCCTTAAATGGATTATTAATTGAAATAGCAATATCTTTTTTCATAAAAATCAGTATATCTCAAGAAAAAATTATCGGGAAATTCTATTTCTTTTTACTTAGAAAAAACCAAAGCAGAATGCCGATTGTCCAAAAGGGGATGACGCCGAGGACGGGAACAATTTCCAAGATGAAGCAGAAAAAAATAATGCCAATCGAAATCAATAGCGAACGGCCAAGCAAAGTCAGAAGCAAGAAGAACATAAAAAGCAGAGTAATGTCCAGGGTTGCTGAGATTAAATCGGCCTTTTGCCAAAGCACCAGATCCAAAAAATCATTGACTATGGAAAGAGTTAAGCCCAGAATGAGGACAAAGAGAGAATTTTCTCGGGAATTGAAAAAGGAATTTTCCAGTGAATCGTTGGAATTTTTTAATTTATCCCCCTCTCCTTGAACAGCGGTCTTTCTGATGGTTGGGACTTCTCTATCCATTTCGGTCTGAATCTTCCTTCGGGAACGTTCGGCGGCCAAGCGTCTTTGGATTACTTCAGTCTTAACATCTCCTTGGGCTTGAAGAGTTTGCTGACTACTTGAAAGGCTCTCTCTGGGCATAAAATTATAAAATTAAAAATTTGACTCTTTTTATTTCTTCTCTACAATTCAAAAGTAGTAGCAAAATTGTTTTCGTTCAAATTGTCTGAAAAGCTGAAAGAAAAAGAAAGAATGAAAAATAAAAAATAAACTAATTAAAAATATGTGGGGACTTTTTGATAGTGGAAAAGACAGAACGATTGGTATCGATATCGGAACTTCCGGTATCAAAATCGTCGAACTTCAACACAATCCCAAGACCAAAGAGGTGAGATTGACCAACTATGTTATGGTTGGTTTTAGAGAGAGTTTACCCCAGCGGGAGAGAGAAAAACGGATCACGAAGGACGAGGTGGCCAAATTGCTTAAAGCGGCGGTCAAGGAAGGAAAACTGAAGGCGAAAAATTCATCTTTTTCGGTACCGGCTTTTTCCAGCTTTATTTCTTTTGTGACTATGCCGCGAGTAAAAAAAGAGGATATCAGACAAGCATTAACATCCGAGGCGCAAAAATTCATTCCGGTTTCTTTGGAGGAAGTGGTTTTGGGCTGGGAAGTGATTGATGAGCCGGAGCAGAAAGAAATTGCCAATATTCGCGATCAAAACAAGATGAAAGTTCTGCTTCTGGCGGTGCCAAAAGATATTGTCACCAAATATAAAGAGATCGCCGAGTTGAGTGGTCTGCAAATGCAGAACTTGGAAGTGGAAGCCTTTCCTTTACTTCGATCATTGACTCTTAATTATCAGAAGACTTTCGTTATTCTTGACATCGGTTCGAGAGTTTGTAATATTTTGGTTGTTTCGGGAGGAAGTTTGCGCGGAGCAAGAAACATTGGTATTGGCGGCGACGATTTTACTGATATACTGGCTCGCAGCATTAATGTCTCCTACGAGCGGGCGGAGGAACTCAAGAAAAACGAGGGGTTACTTAATAAACAAGTGGCTGAACTTTTAAAACCGGTGTTGGGTAATATTATCGATGAGCTGAAAAGAGTGATTTCGGTTTATAAAAATAAAAATCCGAATAAAGAGATTGAAGAATTGATTCTCAGCGGCGGAACGGCGAGTATGAAAGGTTTGGCGGAAATGTTTTACGGGCAGTTGGGATTGAATACTTCCGTTGGCGATCCGTGGAAAAAGCTGACGGTTGATGAAAAAATAAAGCCTTTAGTGGCTCAAAAAGGAGCTTCTTTTTCGATTGCGATAGGCTTGGCTCTGAAAAATGAATAAAATTTAAAATTTTAAAAATGGACTTCAGCCGAAAAGGCGTGGTGATTTCCCGAACCAACCTGATTGAGAATAAAAAAAGCGTTACCGTCCCTTGGAAGGGGCTGGCCTTTATTTTGTTTTCAGTAATCGGACTTTGGGCGGGCGGAAATTATTATTTGAGTTATTCAAAATCCGAGCTGAATAAAGCCAAAGCGGAGTTGGCAAATTTGAGAGCCGGTCGAGATTACGAAAAAATGGCGCTGATTGCCGACCGAACGAGTCGTTTGGTTTCCATTGACACTGTTTTGGAAGATCGCTTTGATTGGAGAAAACTTTTCACGGAGTTGGAGAAAAATACTACCAAAGAAGTCGCTTTCAATTCTATGGATGCGGTTTATGCCGATAAGTCCGCAACCGATTTGCTTGCCGTGGGAACGGCTGAGGCAGGAAAACAGTGCACGGTTAATCTGAGTGGAGACACAATGGGCATTTTAAATGTCTCGAAGCAGGTGGCCGCCTTTAAGGACGATAAAAATCCCGACAATTCTTTTGCCGAGAAAGTTAAGCTTGATCGCGTCGACCTCAAAGAAACCTCTTCCATCGATGGTTCCATCGGAGCGGGTAATGTCAATTTCAGTTTGAGCTTGGAAATAAACCCTAAAATTTTTGCTCCCAAAGAAGATCTTGAAGAGTAAGATTAAATTTTTATTTTAAATTAAAAAATGTCCAGTTTAAAGATTCTAATTCTACCGTTGGCTATTTTGGGGGCTGTAATTTTTCTTTGGTTTTCCGTGAAGCCGGTTTTTATGGAAGCGGGAAAGAATATAGGAATAAACAAGAAATCCGTTGAAAACCAAATTAGGGAAGAGAGGGAATTGCAGCGTCGAATAACTAAACTTTATGAAGAGCAGACCGGATTAAGCGATCAATCGAATCCGATTTTGAATGCTATCCCCGGCAACGAAGAAATTAAAAATTTATTGGCTCAAATCGAATTTGTTGTTCAGAAAGAAGGAATGATTTTAAGTGGTGTTTCCACTTATAGTATGGAAAATACCGCCTCAACCGCCCCCGGAGTGGTGGTTGCGACCAAGGATTATAATGAAATCGAAGGAACGCTTGAAGTTAAAGGGAGCTACAATCAATTCAAGCAGCTTTTGGTCAGTTTGGAGCAGCTTGACCGAGTTATCAACATTACTAATGTATCGGTAAAAAACGGAGCCGATTCGTCGGGGGGTATGGGAGGACAGTTCACCATTAAATTCAGAGCTTATTACCAATCGCTTATTGCTGCGGAAAAAATGAAAAAAGCTTTGGAGGCCAAAGACATTGTCAATTGATTAATTTAAATTTATTTGTTTTATCGCAATGAAAAAAACAATAGTTGTATTACTGGCAGTAGTTCTGATTTTTGTGGCTTTCGGTGGAGCCGGGTTTTTCTTTTGGTCCGACATAGAAATTATGTTAGGCATGAAAAAACCCGTAGAGGAAAATTATCTGGGGAAGCCGTTCGTTTTCAATTTGGAGGGAAAGACAATAACTATCCCGGATAAATTTCCGGAAGATGTTCTGGAGCGATTGCGTCAAAATTTTGTAGAAAAGGGAGGTATGCCTCTTCGTTTGGAGGAGAAAGGAAACGGACTGCCTTTCGGTATGCCCTAAAAAAGATTAAACTTAAAATATGGAAAATAAGCCTTTGAATAGTACCAGCGGTGTTAACGATAAAAATAATGACGAAATCTTTGATTTTTCGAAGATTGTTTCTATTGATGCGGCTAACCGTTATCAAATGGTTATTCTCGGCAAAAATGGCAGCACTCTGAAAATCGGAATGATTGATCCGGAAAACATCGAGGCACAAGATGCTCTAAGGTTTCTTTTGAACAGACACAGCTTGAATGCTGAAGTGTATAAAATATCAAAACCGGAATTCGAGAAGGGGATAAAGAAATACGAAGAAACAAAAATGATTGTAGGCGAAGCGCTGGAGGATATAGCCGAAGAGGAAAAAAAGGAGGCGGAAAAGAAAAAAATTATTGAGGCGGACAAAAGGGTCGAGGATTTGGTGGAATCGGCACCGGTAGCTAAAATAGTTGATGTGCTAGTGGAGAATGCCATTGAGGGAGAGGCGAGTGATATTCACATTGAGCCGGAAGAAAAGCAAATTAAAGTCAGATTTAGAGTTGATGGTGTTCTACATTCCAGTCTTTTTTTGCCAAAGCATGTGGGACCCTCGATAGTCTCACGTGTTAAAATTCTCTCAAACTTAAAAATTGACGAAAAAAGAAAACCTCAAGATGGTAGATTCAAGGTTGTTTATAAAGGAAGAAACATCGACCTTCGAGTTTCCACTCTGCCGGTGGCGGAGGGAGAAAAAGTTGTAATGAGAGTCTTGGATGAAAAAAGATCCCAGATTGATCTGGAAGGCTTGGGTATTTGGGGTAAAGGCAGAAAAATTTTAGAGGAAGAAATTCAAGAACCTTTCGGTCTGATTATCATCAGTGGTCCAACCGGTTCGGGAAAATCAACCACTTTGTATACGGTGCTTTCAATGATGGACCGAGAGGAAAAAAATATTATTACTCTTGAGGATCCGGTGGAATACAGAATCGCCGGTATCAATCAAAGTCAAATTCATCCGGAAATAAATTTTACTTTTGCTTCCGGGCTGCGTTCCATCTTGCGTCAAGACCCGGATATTATTATGGTGGGAGAGATTCGAGACGAGGAGACGGCGGAGCTGACGGTACATGCGGCTTTGACCGGCCATCTTGTGCTTTCTACTCTGCATACCAATAACGCCGTCGGGGCGATTCCGCGTTTGGTGGATATGAAAGTTGAGCCCTTTTTGCTTTCTTCCAGTTTGCGCTTAATTATCGGGCAACGCTTAGTCCGTCGAATCTGCGAACACTGCAAGGAAGAAATGAAACCCAGCGAAAGAGCCGAAAAAATGATAAGGGATGTTTTGGCTCGGATTCCTCAAGAACAGAAAGACGCCGTTGAAATCGACGAGAAGAATCTCATGACTTATCGAGGCAAGGGGTGCGAATACTGTTCTTATACGGGGATGAAGGGGAGGATTGGAGTTTTTGAAATTGTGAAAATTACTGATACAATGAAAAAAATAGTTGAGGCGGGGGAACTTAAGGGGAATATTCTTTGGGAAGAGTTCTATCGTCAAGGTTCGATAACCATGAGAGAAGATGGGGTTATCAAAGTTTTAAAGGGAATGACTACGATGGAAGAGGTGGAAAGAGCGACGGCTGATACGGCCAAAGAAAAGACTCTGGAGCCGGAAAAAGAGGATGAGCAGATAGTTTAGTTTTTTTTTAAAACAACAAAATGAAGCCAAAAAACAAGAAGATTCTTGTGATAGAGGACGATCCTTTTATCTCGGATGTTTATGTTTTGAAATTGGAAAGCGAAGGTTATCAAGTGGAAGCGGCGGAAAATGGAGCGGTTGGGCTGGAAAAGATTAAAAAAAATAAATACGACGCGATTTTGTTGGACATTGTTATGCCGGAATTGGATGGGTTTAAGGTGCTGGAGCGTTTGAAGATGATGCCAGATTTTGGTAAAATTCCCATTATCATTCTAACCAACTTGAGTCAAAAAGAAGATATTCAAAAAGGTTTTGACTTAGGTGCTTCGGACTACATTATAAAAACTAAATTTACACCGACGGAAGTCATAAAGACAGTAAATAAATTCGTGGGCGGCAAATAATTATAAATATAAAGAAGAAAAATAAAAAATGGGAAATTTTATTCGTTCTGAGCAGCAGCTAAAGAAATTAATGGAGATGGTCGTTCAGCAGGGATCCTCCGACCTTCATCTTTCCGTTGGCCGCTATCCTACTTTGAGAATCGATGGCGATCTGGTTCCTTTGACCAGTGAGGGTGTTTTGACTCAGAAAGACTTGACTGAATTTTGCGATGTTCTAACCAACGATAATCAGAAGGTGGTTTTGAATAAAGATTGGCAGCTGGACTTTACTTACGAAGTCGAAGGCAAGATGCGTTTCAGGGTGAATATTTTTTATGAAATGGGTAATCTGGCTGTCGCTTTTCGTTTGATTCCCTTCAAGATCAGAACGTTGGAGGAGTTGGGTTTACCTTCCGTTCTTCATTCCATTATTCAAAAATCTCAGGGATTAATTCTCCTTGTCGGTCCAACCGGTTCGGGAAAATCAACTTCGATGGCGGCAATGATAGATGAGATAAACCACACTCGTGCCGAACATATCATTACTATCGAAGATCCGATCGAGTATATTTATCAGCAAGATCGATCGATTATCAATCAAAGAGAAGTTTATAAGGATGTTCGTTCCTTCCATGACGGACTTCGAGCGGCTTTTCGTGAAGACGTTGACGTTCTGATGGTGGGAGAAATGCGAGATTTGCAAACCATTGCCACAACGGTAACGGCAGCCGAAACGGGCCATTTGGTAATCGCCACTTTGCATACCAACGATTCATCTCAAACTATCGACCGTATTATTGATATCTTTCCGGCCGGTCAGCAGCAGCAAATACGTTCTCAGCTGGCGAATATCTTGGTGGCGGTTGTTTCTCAGCGTTTAATTCCTCGCATCGGTGGAGGAAGAGTGCCGGCCATTGAAGTTTTGATTAATAATGACGCGATCAGTAATCTGATCAGAGAAGGGCAGATTCATCAGATAGTTAACGTTCTCGATACTTCACTGGAAGACGGTATGATTTCGATTAATCGCTCTTTGGCCGAGTTGGTTAAAGAGGAACAAATCAGTATTGAAAATGCGGAAGCTTATGCTTCAGATAAACAAACTTTACATATTTTCTTAAGATAATTCATTCAGATGGATATAAATAACTTAATTCGTTCCGGAGTGGGTAAGAATGGAAAGATATTGGATGAAAGAGGCGCTTTGGGTTCGGCCAGAATATCCGAGACCAAAGATTTTTTGGTTGATAACGGTTCTGAAAGTTTTATCGATAAGATAAATTTTTATTTCAACAAGCCCAAGGAAAAAGAGATTGTGACTTTTATGAGAGAGCTGGCGATTTTGGTTGAGGCGAGGGTGCCATTAATTAGAGCGCTCGGATCGATTAGAAAACAAAAATACAGCTCCGGTTTATTAAATATGGTTGGGGTTATCCAGCAAAAAGTTGAAGGAGGAAAGTCTCTGTCTGAAGCGCTGGAAAAATTTCCCTCCTATTTTCCTCCTTTGTATGTCAATGTAACAAGGGCGGGGGAGGCTTCCGGCCGGTTGGAGAAAGTGCTGAATTACTTGGCGGATAATAGGGAAAAGGCTTACTATCTCAGAAAGAAGATATCCGGAGCGATGA
>CAIUEV010000088.1 GCA_903898335.1 uncultured bacterium
CCTTTGGGGGCCAAAAATGCAAAATTGACTCTGGAGTTTCCCTCGAATTATTCACTGGGGAGCACTAAGCCGCAGGCCAATAACACTAACAGAAATATAGTGGAATGGAACTTGGCCGACCTCAAAGCTCAACAAGACGGATCCATAGAAATAAACGGCCGATTCACCAGCAAAGAAGAAGATTCGGCAAAATTCAAAGCGACTCTTTCTTACGTGCCGGAAAATTTTAACGCCGAGTTTAAAAATGAAAACTCGGTCAGCACCAGGGTTATCGGCGTTCCTTTGAGCTTAAATATAGAACCGACCAGAACCGTAGCTGACGGCTACGCGGTAAACTACCAAATCAGAGTTCGAAATAACGGCAAGGAGCCATTTCAAAATTTAACGGCCAGAATAAAATATCCGCCGGGATTTTCTTTCATAAACAGCAGCTTGGCTCTTGAAGGTGATCAAAAAACCAGTTGGAAAATCCCGACTCTACTGAGCAATGAAGAAAAAGTCATCACCATTGAGGGCAAGCTCAACGGCAAGACAGGTGATCAAAAATTTCTTAACGTCTCCTTGGGAGTGGAAAGTGATCAGGGATTCAGCGAGTATATCAAAAAAGATGCGGTCTCAAACATTACCGACCCACCCGTTACCATTTCCCAGGAAATAGTGAGCGGAAAAGATATTGTTCACAAGAAAGAAGAAATTCAAATTAATGTTAATTATCAAAACGCCTCCGACCGACCGATAAGTCAGGCCATTGTTAAGGTAAAACTTAATGGAGTCATTTTCGACTACAAGGAGGGGGTTAAGCCGGATAACGGAGGCTGGTTCGACGCCAACACGCACGAAATTATTTGGCAAGGCGGTAAAACGCCGGAACTTTCGGTATTAAAACCGAATTCGTCGGGAAAACTTTCTTTCACCATCAGAGTGGCCGACTTTATTCCCTTTATAGACAATAAAAAAACCAACTTTGTCGGATCAACTCAAGCCAGCATAGAGAGCCCCGAAATGCCAACTCCGGTCGGCGCCAATAAAGTTGTTTTGGGGAAAAATCTTGAATTTAAGTTAAGTTCCTTCATCGGTTTCGAAACCAAAGTATTCTATAGCGATGGGACAATCCCCAACAGCGGTCCGATTCCGCCAATGGTCGGGGAAAAGACAACTTATACCGTCCACTGGAGAATAACCAACACTTTCAATGATTTGAGAGGCGTAGAGGTCAAATCCGTTCTCCCTTTCGGAGTTGAATGGGCGGATAATGTTTTCCCGTCGAAAAACGGTGTAACTTACAAACCGGGGACCCGGGAGATTATTTGGAGTAAAGACAGAATACCGGCCGGAGCCGGCAGCGAATCGCCGGAAGTCACTCTGGTTTTTCAAATAGCCATTAAACCGACAGAAAACGAGTACGGCAAATCGATGGATCTCTTTAGCGAATCAAGTTTAAAGGCCACCGACACCTTTACCCAAGAGACGATAACTTCAAAGACAATCAAGAAAACAACTTTCCTTGAAGATGATTCAACGGCCACCGAGTACATGGGGCAGGTGATAAAAAAAGGTGAAGAAAATTACTAATCTATTTTGATCTCTATATTTTTTTCAATTAGCGGAAACCAAGGTAACCAACCGGGAAATATTTTTATTACGTAACTCTCGATTTCACTGTTTTTGCTTAAAAAATTTTCTCCCTCTTTACGGCTCTTAGCCACTAGCTGACGACTTATCTCTGACGAGTTTATTTCCGGTTTTTCTTTGTATTGAAAATTGGCACTGACTTCCATTTGATTTTCGAGCGGATTAAAATTGGTCACCCTGAAGTCACCGATCGAAACGGATCCGTTTCTCTTTTTATCGTCCGATTCGACCGTTTCTTCCGCTATTCTTTTAGCGTCGGAAGCGGAGAATGTCAGAGCGAAAAACGAGACTTCCATCTTAGCGGAAAAATTTTCTCCCACCTCGTCCTTGTCTTTGGAAGAAGAGAAAGTAATCTCCTCTAAACCGGCTTCACTCGGAAATAGAATTTCATTATTACCTGAATCGAAGTATTTCTTAGCCTCTTCCGAACTTTTACTCTTGACTTTATTTGTTAAATCTTCTTTGGCCTTATTAATATCATCTTCCGTAACAATTTTCACTTTCTCGTTCTTACCGCCGGAGAAAGCTCGAGTAACCTTAACCGAAATTTCGGCTCCTTCTTCCAGTTTAACTTCCGTTCCGGATTTAAGATCGTAATCGGATCCAAAATCGGCGGCCGTCGCTTCAACGGCAATTTCTCCGACGTTCAAGCCGGCAACCGAACTGTTACTATTTTGATTACTGTCCACGGTCGAGACAGCGGATCCGGCCGGAACAGTGACCGGAGAGAGGGTGTAATATTTTTTTCCCTTTTCACCGATTAACAGGCTATTTTTCTTAATTTCAACAGCATTTGCGCCTTTATTATAGAAGGTTACTTGTCCTCTGGATTTCTCCTTCGCGTCTTTTTCGCCGGTGGCAGAGTAAATATTTTCTTGGGTCAATTTAAATCTCACCGGTTTCCCCGGCAAATTTTTCTCTTTTAAATCCAATTCGGCAGTTTCTCCGTTAACTTTAAAACTCATTTCGAAATCAGAAGCTATATTTTTCGAGACTGCGGAGATATCCGCTTTCGGAAGAACGATTCCGGCCACAATCATAAGCACCGCCATTATGCCCACAATAAAAATTGAGAAAAATCTTACGTTAACTAAAGGCAAAAGGATTTCTTTCTGGTCTTTTTTTTTTAAATCCGGTTGGACCGAACCGTTTTCGATATTTATTTTTTTCGCCCTCAAATCAACCACTTTTCCCGATCCGGAAACGATTCTACGAGTTGTTTTAATCAAACCATCGTTCTCTTCAAAAGACTTTGGGGTTTGCTCGTTGGCCGCTTTATCCTTTCTCAAATCGATATTCCCTTGACGCTGAATGAATTTTCCCCTGACCACTCCTTTATTTTCCATCCAAAGATCTCTGAGACGCTCTTTTTCTCTTAAAGTCAAATTGGCCAGCTCCTTCTCGTGCTGAATAAAAACATTTTTTTCTTTTTTCTCGGCAGATTCCGTCTTTTCACCCCAATCGGGACTTAATGTGGGTTTACTTATCGGTAGATCTTCAGTCTTAGCGGGATTTTCCTTAATTATCGATCTTACCTTAAACGGGTTACTTTCATTTTGCGTTGGTGTGACCTCTTTTTGAGGATTATTCTGTGGATTTTCCTTTCTCAAATCAACAATTGGCGACTTCGGCTGATTAACGGTTTTGTTGTTATCCGAAGGAGACGGCTCAACTGCGGCCGATGGCTGCTCTTCTCTTGCTCTGGGAATTTCTCCGATAGTTACTGTCGGATTTATTTTCGGTAATGAACCCCCAACAGGCTGAGGCAACGACACCGGCGGTAAATGAGTCAGATCCGGAGCGGGCAGGAGAGAAAGATTCGGCTTGGGCGGAACGTTTATTCTATTACGGGCAAACGATGAACCGGAAGCAAAAGCTGACGGTCGAATATTAACACCTTGATTATTCTGTCGAACCGGTTCGGGATGACTATCGGTAGCAACCTTACCCATCACAACATTAAGCTCCTCTTTGGCCGCCGCTTCTTCAGCCGGAGACAATTTTTTAGGCATCGCCAAGCCAGCAGCTTCAGTCTGCAATTTGGGTTCTTCCGGTTTAGCCACGTATTTCTTAACTTCCAGTCCGGCTTTTTCCGCTATTTTCCGAGTGTGAGAATCGGGAGAAACAAAGATCAGCTTCTTGGCTATCTTTTTGGCTTCCTTATCCAAAAGTTGTAAATTCACAAGACTTTGAGCTATAAGGGCTCTCTTCGGCACTACCAGAAAAACGTCCCGACTTTCTTTTTCCGCCTTCAATTTTCCTATGACGGTAGTGATTTCATCATCTATATCTACGTAAATGTAGCTTTGCATTAATTTTCTTGCTAATTAGGGATTTTATCAAAGTTCCACTTGGGCGTTGTCTCCCACAACCAATTTATGGCCGCTGGGCAATGAATAGTCCTCAGCCTTTACTACCGAATTTCTTCCGATTAAGCTATCGACTATTCTCACTCCGCAGTCTAAAATTTGAGTACCGTCGCAGACAATCGAATGAGAGACTTCCGTTCCTTGGATGACGACATTGCTGCCAACTGCCGTATACGGATCAATGCAGCTATCTTCTATCAGGCAATTTTCGCCTATTGCAACCGGACCTCTGACAACAACATGGCCTTTCAATTTAGTGCCTTTGCCAATTTTAACCGCGCCCTCTATTTTAATCGTTTCCGGATATTTTTTTGTCGGTAAATTGAGACCGCTAAAAGAACTCAAAATCAAACTGTTTCCCTCCAACAGATCTTCCGGTTTTCCCGTGTCTTTCCACCAGCCCGTAATTTCTTCAAAACCGACTTTATATCCCTTCTTTATCAAATATGTATGCGCATCGGAAATTTCATACTCTCCTCTGGCGCTGGGCTTAATGGCCGCCGCCGCTTCAATGATTATCGGTTTGTAAACATAGATTCCCGTTACCGCGAAATCGCTTTTCGGATTTTTGGGTTTTTCTTCCACCTCTACGATTCGAGAACTCTTGATAATCGGCACTCCAAACCTCTCCGGGTCTCTAACTTTGGAAAGAGTCAGCAGACAATCAAGTTTCTCCTTATAAAATTTGTCCACCAATCCCGAAAGGTCTCCCGCCACGATATTGTCTCCCAAATAAAACAACAGATCGTCTTTTCCGATCCATTCCTTTGCGTTGGAAATAATATGCGCCAGACCCAAGGCTCCACCTTTTTGTTCAAGATAGGTGATTTTCAAACCGAATTTTTTTCCGTTCCCGATTTCTTGCGGTAACTCCTTGTCTCCCTGATTAATGTTAATAGCCACTTCTTTAATGCCCGCTTTAGCCACTTTTCTCAAAGCGTGAAAAATCATGGGCTCGTTCGCAATGGGAAAAAGATGCTTGTTGATGGTGTAGGTTATCGGTCTTAGTCTCGTTCCTTGCCCCCCAGCAGTGATTAATGCTTTCATTGTTTTTAAATTAAAATTTCAAACTATATCTTCAAATATTTTCGAATAGCGATCAGACTGCTCAAAGCTCCGAGAAAAACCCCGCAGAACAACTGAATGGCAACGATCTTAATTGCATTGGAATTCAAATATTCAACTATGTCCATAACTTCTATGGCTCGATTCAAATACGGCGATAAAAAGTAAATCAAAGGGTAAAAGATTAAAATCGAAATCCACGCTGAGAAAAAGCCGTAAAGCATGCCCTCGACAATGAAGGGTAGGCGAATAAACCAGTGACCCGCCCCCACCAATTTCATTATCTCGACTTCTCTTCTGTAATTGTGCATTGTCAAACGCACGGAATTGAAAGTCACCAAAACGGCGATGGCGGCGAAAATAGCTACTACCAAAAGACCGATTTTCCGAATCGACTTGGTTATTTCGCTCAGTTTTTCAACCACCGGTTTTTTTTGAGAATAGTAATCAACGTCACTTATGACTCCCTTAATATCGTTTTCCTTTACCTTTTGAAAGATTTGTTGATACTCCTCCGGCCTGTCCATTTTTATGCTAAAAGACGGTTGCAACGGGTTACCAAGCTCCTCTATCGACTTAAGAATAATTTCATCGTTTTTGTGTTTTTCTTTAAAATCTTGCAATGCTTCCTCCTTGGAAACAAATTTTAAATCCTTAACTCCACCGATTTTCTTGATATCCGACTCCAAGTTTTTAATGCTCGACTCGTCGGCATCCGCCTTCAAATAAAGACTGACGTCGATTTTATCTTGAACATTTTCAAGAGTTTTATTGGAAACAACCGTTATCAAAAACACTATATTGATCAAAAAAAGAGTCAACACAATTATGCTGATTGTGGCCACACTAAGCCAACCGTTGCGAAAAAAATTTTTGACCCCCGCTTTTACCCCTCTCCAAAAAGTCAGAAAATTCATAAAATCTTTTATTTATAAAATTAAATTCTAAATCATGTATTTGCCCTCAAGCTGATCACGAATAATATTACCCTTATCCAAAGCGATAACTCTTCTGTTGAGTCTGTCAACCATTTCTTTGTTGTGAGTGGCCAGCAGAACCGTTGTGCCCAATTTGTTAATTCGCACCAATAACTCTATAATTTCCCAAGTGTTTATCATGTCCAAGTTGCCCGTCGGCTCGTCGGCCACCAAAACGGCCGGATGATGGACCAGCGCCCGAGCGATCGCCACTCTCTGCTGCTCTCCTCCGGAAAGCTGGGTCGGATATTTTATGGCCTTTTCAGACAGACCGACTATCTCTAAAATTTGACCCACATTGGTCTTGATTTCTTTATTGGATTTTCCGGCTACCTCAAGAGCAAAAGAAACATTTTCAAAGACCGTTCTTTTGGGAATCAGTTTAAAATCCTGAAAGACAACTCCGATTCGTCTTCTGTAATAAGGAATCTCTCTGTTTCCGATAGTCATAACGTCTCGTTCGTTGAAAAAGACTTGGCCGATCGTCGGTTTCTCCTCAAGAATAATCATCTTTAACAAAGTCGATTTACCCGTTCCGCTCTGACCGACCACCGAGACGAACTCGCCTTTGCCTATATCCAGATTGACGTCGCGTAAAGCCACAACATCACCGGTATAAATTTTACTTACGTTCCTAAAGTGAATCATTTTTTATTTTTACTTCTTCTCTTTTTATTTTAGTCCATTTATAAACTTTTTGCCACTTCCAAAGCTTTTTCCAGCTGATTATCTTTGAAATTTTCCTTATCCTGATCAAGATTAAGCTTTTCTTCAACTTCGGGACTAATCCCTTCTTTGTTGATACATCTGCCTTTGGGAGTCAACCATTCGGCCACCGTAACTTTCAGAGTCGAACCGTCGCTGAGAGTGAAAAATTCTTGAACCGATCCTTTACCGAAAGTCTTTTCCCCGACCAGCTTGGCTCCTTTTTGCTCGTTCAGAGCTCCGGCCAGAATCTCCGAAGCGGAAGCGCTTCCTCTGTCTATCAGAATCACCAAAGGATAACCGTCCAAAACCGGCTCGTACTCGGTTTTGTATTCATCCGCCGATTTTTTGCCACCGTAGTCTTCCTTTACCACCAGCGTATCCGGTCTAAGAAAGAAACCGGCAATACTGACCGCCGTTTCCAGATATCCGCCCGGATTTCCTCTCAAATCGAGAACGATTCTTTTTGCCGCCGATTTCTTTATTTCACCGGCAATACCGACAAACTCTTTAACCGAATCTTCCGAGAAGCTCCCCAATCGAATATAGGCGGTATCATTATCTTTCATTTCCCATTTGACGCTCTTGGGATCAATAGTGGCCCTGCTAATCTCCACCTCTCTGGGCTCGTTTGATCCCTCGGAGAAAATTGTTAGTTTCACTTTGGTGTCCTTTTCGCCCCTGATTTTTGAGATGGCTTCGTCCAATTCAAGACTGCCCGTGTCCTCATTGTCTATTTTGAGAATTTTATCGCCCGGTTTAATGCCCGCATCTTTGGCCGGAGTTCCGTCCAGAGGAGAGACGATGGTCAGAACGTCGTCTTTAACACCGATTTCCGCACCAATTCCACCAAAACTGCCCTTGAGATCTTCCTTGAATTGCTTCGCTTTCTCCGGAACAAAAAAAGTCGTATACGGATCTTTTAAGGCCGAAGTCATTCCCTTGGCCATGCCTTGGACCATCGATGGCTCATCCGGAATTTCTCCAACATATTTTTCGCTCAGTTTTTTCCAGACTTCAAAAAGGATGTCCATATCAACCGCGTTTTTCATTTCATCTTTTTTGGCTTCGGCCACATAACGATTCCTCACCATTCGACTGCCAAGAATCATCCCCGCCCCAAAGCTCAAAATTATAGCCAGAAAAACAACGTAAACTAAAAAGTTCTTTTTCCAAACGCCTCCTTTTCTTTTCGGCAATTCCATATAACTCTTTTATTAAAAATAAAATCTAAAAAATCAAGAAAGACAGAAATATTTTTCGAGAACAAAAAAACCGGAATTCGCATTATTCTTTTTCCAACCAAACTTTAACAGAAAGACTGTCTTTACTGCCCGGCTTTACTCTTTTGGTATAGAAAGTGTAACCGGCCGTTCCCGCTTTAACATAGTATTCATCCCTTTTTTCCACTTTAAAAGTTTTTCTGCCCATAGTACTGGCGTTGGCGCTGGCGATTTTCGATCCGCCCCTATTGGTAATATATATCTTCGCTCCGGGAAGTCTCTTGCCCAGACTATCGGTAACGCTGACCCTGAGTGTTCTAAAGGGACTGTAGTATCTTTCGTCGGTGACCAAATCGGATTTTTTACTCTCGGTGCCAAACATGCTGACCCAATACCATTTATAGTCCGTATCGGAAACCTTGCGATCGATGCCTAAAACTTCGTAATCGGGACTAAGCATGTTATTTCTGTGCTCGGTCGAATTTTTCCAAGCTTCAAAAACCTTTTCGGCAGTCTTGTAGCCGGCGGCCAGATTTTCTCCGACACTATCGGTGTAGTCAAAGAGCTTCGCTCGATCGGCCGGATAACGGCCGGCAGAGTCTTTATGATCGTGATTGATTAGAGAGGGGTTGGCTTTCATATCTTTAGCCATCATTTCGGAGGCTTCGGAAAGACTGATGGAGACTTTCAGAGCTTTTAATCCGTTATCCTTGCGATAATCATTTATTTTCTCAATAAAAAGTCTTTCCTCTCCGCTCAGACCCAACTCCGTTTGATCGGTGGTTGTAGCCGCCTTCGAAAAAGCCCAAGGCAGGGCCAGAAAAAAAGATACGGCCAAGACCGAGAACATCCAACCCTTACTAATTTTATTTCTATTGGTTTTCATTTTTTTATTGATACTTAACAACTTTTATTTTAACTGATTTTTTTACTAAAGGAAATTAAACTTTATTCCAAAATCGTAAATTCCGCATAAACGGGAATGCTCGGGCTTAAAAACCCTTCCTCTCCGACCGGGTTAAAGTTAACCGTATTGGCATTAAAGACCGGCGAAGATCCGATTCTTAATTTTTTAATTTCAAGATCGGGCGATTTTTGCTTGATCTTCTCCGCCAAAGAAGAATCTTCCTGCATTATTACGACATTAGCCGGTGATTTTATTTCCATTTTATCCAAATTCTCCGGTAAGATGAAAGAAACCCTGTCTCTGACTTGCCAAGTGTAGAATCTTATCGGCTCGGCCGCTACCGGCAAGTTAAAACCGGTTTTTAACGAATCGTTATTGGCAATAACATAAAAATTGGTTTCGCCGTCCTTCTTCGCCATGTCTCGAATAAAAATCCCCATACCGGAAAGTCGATATTCAAAAGAATCGTAAGATTGAACCGATCTCCCCCAGAGGAAGAAGTAGGCAAAAACACTAAAAAGAGAGCTTACCACTATCAATGCCGCAACAATTTTTTTCGCTCGCTCACTTTTCGCCCATTGAGCCACCGTAAAGGCCGCAATCAAAAAAGTCGGAGGAATGGAGCCGATACTTCTCAAGGCGTGAGGAATTCCTTCTACTGTCATGATTGAAGGCATTAGAAGCAGAAACCACCAAGCGGCCAAGAGTATCTGGCCAAAAGTTAACCAAAGTTCTTGCTCCTTTATTTTTTTGCTTCCGAAAAAAATTCCAATCAGCACAACAAAAAATTTATATATCGCAAAGGCGAATCCAAACAGCAGAGGAACGCCCCAAATGGGTAAAACTACCGGTAAATATGGGTAATTATGCCTCCAGTTCTGATCCCCGTAAAAAAGAAACGAAGCTAACGTCAAACCACCCGTTCTTAAAAGTTCGGCCGGAATATTTTCCGATTTAAAAACCGAAACATTGTTGGTACGACCGGTAAAATGCTCGGGAAAATTGTAAAAATCAATCAGTAGCGGCGCAGCGGTCAGCAGGGCGAAAAAAGCAAAAATCAAACCTTGTCTCAGTAAGATCTTTATTTGATTTCGATAAAAAAGAGCAAAAGCCACGAAAGCCACCACCAAAACAGCGGGGACGATTCTCACGGCAATATAGGTGTGGAGAGATAATCCCAAGAACAGTCCGGAAAGAATAAAAAATAAAGTTCCAATATCGGGGCGTTTTTTCTTCGAGTCTGACTTTTTTAAACGGTAAAAAGCCTCAACCAAAAAAGCAAAAGTCCAAGAAACAAACAGAACCATCATTAAGGCTCTGAAACCGATCCGCGAGAAATTCAGGTGCCAGTAGCTAAACGCGGTCAGAGCAAGGGCGTAAATCGCCACTCTTTTGTCGAACAATTTTCTTCCCAGCCAAAAGATAGCCGGCAAAGTCAGAAAGCCGATTAAAGCCGGCAAAAAACGAACCACAAAAAGGCTCGGTCCGAACCAGTGTAAAAGATACCCCAAAATATTCATGTAGAGGCCTTCACGACCTTGATTGTTCTCATAAAACCACTCCCAGCCTCCTCTTTCCGCTGTCGGCAAGCCGTCTCCGATATTCATCGCTTCGTCGGGATAAATTCCCGGAGGCAGAGAAGTCAGACCGATGAATCTCACAAAAGCCGCCGCCAGAAAAACGAAGAAGACCAATAGCCAATAATTCGAGTTCTTTTTTTCCATTTTATTTTTTTCTTAATATCGAACCGCTTTTAATTTTTTTCAGGATTTTACCCTTTTCAAAA
>CAIUEV010000089.1 GCA_903898335.1 uncultured bacterium
AAGTACTTTTACAAATAGTCTATTTGAGAAGCTGTATATCTTTATTTTTCTCGGCATTGTCTATATTCTGATTCTGGAGTGGAAAACGGTTATTGATGTATATAGAAAAAAAGATAAAATTGTAAATCCCGCTTATTTTTATAGTATTTCCAAGTCTATTATTGAAAGACTTTATTATATAGCGTATGGATTGATTGTGTTTTTTGCTGGCTATTCGGTTGTTTATTTCATCAGCGATATTTTCGGAAATTCAAAATATTCTTTTAATTATATAGACGAAAACAACTTTATTCTTCCCGTTGCCGGGATGATTGCAGTTTTTGTGTTCCAACTCGCAGGCATTACATTAATTTTATCCGCCGGAGATAGATTTTTCGTTAATACGGCAAAAACAATTACAGTCATCACGGTCGGATTACTTCTGGTCTTTTTAGTATTAACACACGCGCAGGTTATCTAGATAAAGACTTTTTACTCTTTTAGAAAATAAAAATCCGTGTTAGACAAAGGGTAAGAAAATAAGAAATATGCTATGACCAGAAAAGCCATCAAAGAAAAAATTCTTATCGCAATAAACAAAGATCCTCGCAAGAAAGATTTCAAGAGGGTGTCTCTTTTTGGTTCTTACGCCTATGGAAAACCTTCAAAAAGAAGTGATGTCGATGTCCTGATAGAGTTTTTTCCAAAAACTCAGATTGGGTATTTTGAACTTTCACGAATACAAAGAAGCATTCAAAAAGAAGTTAAAAAGAAGATTGATCTTTTGACACCGGGCGCTATTAGTAAGTTTTTTCGTCGTGAAGTGATAGACAAAGCTGAACAAATATATGGAAAAAGATAAAGTCTTTCTTAAACATACTATTGAAGCAATAAAGAGGATACATAGCTGTCTTGAAAAAGCCAAAAGAGGTTTACTTGATGAGGAGGATGCTACTGATATTTTAGTCCGTCAGCTTATGGTAATCGGAGAAGCAACCAATAATTTATCGAGCGAATTTAAGAAAAAACATAAAAAAGAAATTTCTTTTAGAGACATAGTGGGCATGAGAAATTTTTTAGTTCACGAATATTTTAATGTTGATAAAAAGAGAGTCTGGGATACTGGCATTAATGATATTGCTAAGCTTGAGAAATTTATCTTGAAAGTTTTCAAGAGTAATAGCAAGAAAAAATAGTTCTCTATTATAAATCTAATTTTTGACTAATTTTGACTTTGGTGTACAATGAAAGCAGAAAATTTGTGAGATGTTGAGGTGGACTAACCAACCGCTGAGTCTCCGTCAGACTGGCGAAACAGTCAAAAGAGCGCCCAAGAATTACGGGAATTCGAGTGGAACCGTCCGATTATCGGACCTCGAAGCAGAGTAATTTTTAGGCGTTTTTTTATTTTTTAATTTGAAAAGATGACAAACAAAAATTTAGAGATTCTTCGTCACTCCACTTCGCATGTTCTGGCCGAGGCGATGTTACAGCTTTTCCCCGATGCCAAATTCGCCATTGGGCCGGCCATTGAAAACGGTTTCTATTATGATTTTGATCTATCGCGAACTCTAACGCCCGAAGATTTGTCGGTGCTGGAGAAAAAGATGCGAGCTATCATCAATCAAAAAAAATCTTTTGAAAAATCGGAGTTGAAAATTGATGAGGCAATCAAAAAGTTTGAAGAACTAAGCCAGCCATACAAAGTTGAACTCACAAAAGACTTGGCCGAAGCGGGTGAGAAGAAGGTTTCGGTCTACAAAACCGGTGATTTTGTTGATCTTTGCTCCGGTCCACATTTGGAATCTACTGGAGAAATTTCGGCGGACGCCTTCAAGTTGACGAAAATCTCCGGCGCCTACTGGAAAGGAGATGAAAAAAACAAAATGTTGCAGCGAGTTTATGGAGTGGTCTTCCCTTCCAAGGCGGAACTAAAAGCATATTTGACGATGCTCGAGGAGGCGGCTAAAAGAGATCATCGCAAACTGGGAAAAGAACTTGATTTGTTCCACTTTTCAGAATTAGTCGGCGGTGGATTACCTCTCTACACCCCAAAAGGAACCATAGTCAAAGAAGAGCTACAAAAACATATCGAAGGCATTTGTCGCAAGTATGGTTTTCAAAAAGTTTCCACGCCTTCACTGGCCAAAGTTGAGCTTTTTGAAACTTCCGGTCACGCCAAAAAATTTCAGGAGGAACTTTTTCATGTCACTTCCGAAAAAAAACATGATTTTGTTTTGAAGCCCGTTCAATGTCCGCATCACACGCAACTTTACGCTTCAAAAGCCAGATCGTACAAAGATTTACCCATTCGCTACATGGAGTCGGATAAACAGTATAGAGCGGAAAAAACGGGTGAAGTTGGAGGTCTGTCACGAGTTTATGCTATTACGGTGGAAGATGGTCATACTTTCTGTCGAGTTGATCAAGTTAAGGAGGAAATCAAGAGCTTGATTAATATTATTAAAGATTTTTACAGCTCTTTGGGATTGTGGGAAAACCACTGGGTATCTCTTTCCGTAAGAGATTACGCTCATCCGGAAAAATATATCGGTGATTCAAAAGACTGGGATTTGTGCGAAAATATTTTGCAGGAAGTTTCCGACGAGATGGGACTGAAAGCGAAGAAGTGTGAAGGAGAGGCGGCACTTTACGGACCGAAGCTGGATTTTATGTTTCGCGATGCTATTGGCAAGGAAATTCAAATTCCGACAGTACAACTGGATTTCGCCACTCCCAAAAGATTTGAGCTGGAATATGTGAACGAAAAGGGTGAAAAGACGGCACCGGTCATGGTGCATCGAGCAATCTTGGGGTCATACGAAAGATTTTTGGTTCTTTTGATTGAACATTTTGCCGGTGCTTTTCCGCTCTGGCTCTCCCCTGTTCAAGTGACGGTGTTGCCGATTTCCGAGAAATTCAAGAAATATGCGCACAAGATAAAAGATCAATTATTGGAAGAAAATCTGCGGGTAGAAGTTGACGATTCCGATGAATCTCTCGGTAAGCGCATCAGAGAGGCGGAGAAACAAAAAATCCCTTACATGCTGGTCGTGGGAGAAAAAGAGGAGAAAGAAAAAACCGTTTCAGTGAGAGCTCGAGGTCAAAGAGAGCAGCGAACCGTTTCCGCAAAAGATTTCATTTCTCAAATCAAAAAACAAATCGAAGACAAAGCATAGATTTTTTCAGGCTGAATCTATTGACAATCTCGTTTTATGCTGACCATTATTGACCAATCAAAAATGATTGAAGTCCTTTAAAAATCAGAAAGTTAGGGCTGCTGAAGCTCCAGACCAGATCAAAAGAAAGGAATTAGCCATGAGAGAAGATCTGATGAGAATTGGTGATCAGGTGATAGTGGAAATTAGCGAATACGATAGAATCCTTAATCCGAATCTGCCTGTTGTTAGAACAAAAGCGGAAATTGTCGCTTTCGGCCACTTCTATTGCGGGCGTATGAGCCAATCGATTCCACCCGGGAAGTACAGGAGCCATTCCAAGGTCAAGGTTTGTTTTGAGAATGGTTATCAATGCGTAGTTTCTTCCGAGTGCGTCTGTTTGTCCGATAGAGATGAGTATGTCGATCGAATTGCCGAATCGTCTGTGCTTAAGGAGTACAGTTGTTCGGAGTCAACTATGGACATCTTTTTAGAAGACTTACCGGACACTCTTTTTTGGGAAGGTGATCTTGTCTTCTGGAGGAATGTTCAATGTCGAATTTTTCGAATTCATTATGAAGACCTCGAGAATCGAGACGGGTCGGAGGTAAAAAAGCCTCTGTCGTATAATATTTTCATTAAAGAAACAAAGAAAATAGAAAAAGTTGCGGAGGGTGAGCTTAGTCTGGTAGAAAGAGGCGATGTCTGGAAATTCTACCACAAAGAGCCGGTATCTTTCGACAGTCTGGAGGAAGAAATAGGATTTCTTCGCTCGATAGGCCGAACCAGGGAAGTCAAAAATCCCAAGAACGGTAAACCCGATTGGAGCCGCAAAGAAATTATTGAAGGAATGAAAAGCGGTCTAATCCATAATTTCAGAGTTTTCTGCGGTCTTCTTGACGATGAGGGTCGTCTTTTTGCCGAGCGTTTTCTGGACGAGGATTTCGGAAGAAAGGTGGCTCAAATGAGACTTGAGAGAATCGCTCAAGCTTTTTAACTTGTACATTACAGTAAGTCTCATCAAATTTATTTTTGGTGAGACTTTTTTAATTGGCGAGCATATAGCCGCTCCATCTTTCGTAGAGCTCCTTGGTAGCAACTAAATCTCTAGTGTTGTAGCGGGCAATATCCAAATATTTTTTGGCGGCAAAAAGTTCCGCCACGTCACCTCCGTTAACCCCGGCTTTCTTCGGGCTTTCAATGCCGAGAGCCCGACACCAGAGATGGAGACTGCTTCTTCTCATGGCGCCGTAGAAACTGAGCTGATCGAGCAGATCGATGTGAGTCGGACCTCGTTGGCCGTTGAGATAGCGATTACTCATTAAATCTTTGGTGATTTTAACATTGTGAACGGCAGAGCGCGCGATAATAAAAGGGATATCGAAACCGCGACCGTTGAAAGTGATAAAAGTGTCGTAATTTTTGGCGCCTTCCCAAAAATTTTTTAACATTTCCGCCTCGGACATCGGTTTAAATTTGAAACTCCCCTGTTCCGATTCGGGCAGATTACTATTCTCGGCATCAAAATAGACGACGCCTTTATTTTGATCGCAATCCAGAACCCCAATGGCGCAAATATGGCCGGTCAGTGGAGACAGACCGAGACCGTTTTTGACTTCTTCCAAAGCCGATGGACTGATTTGGCCCGACTCGGAATCTTTGTCCAGCCATTTGGTAAGAGTTTCTTTAGTGACTTCGTCCATCGAATCAAAGCTCTCCCCTACCGTTTCAATGTCGATAATTAATTTTGGCATTTAGTTTCAAATAAAAATTATTTTTTTGATTGACGTTCCTATTGTCTTCTAAAAAAATAATCCCACAAAACAAAAAAATCTGATATTGTAAAAAAACAAGAAGAAAGAATAACAAAAATGCAAAAGAAAAATGTTTTTGGATTGTTAAAATTAATTTGCTTCGGCGTAATACCCTTTTTCGCCGTGGCGTCTTTGGGTACTTGGTATCTTTTCAAGTTGATAAAGCAGGAAAAAGTCTCTTTGGAGGAGGCTAAAAATTACCATGAAGAAACCTTAAAACAGTTGGACTCGTTTGAAAAAATTCAGGAAAATCTGGAGGGGATTAAACAAACCAAGGAAACTTTTGAAGGAACCATGATGAATGGCAGCAAGACTTTGGAATTGATTAAAGAGTTGGAAGAAGGGGCTGATTATACCGGAGTGGACTTAAAAACCGGCGTTGGAGAAAGACCGCAGAAGAAAAAAGCGGGAGTTAAAAATTTGGATTCAAGCAAGGCGGATGTGGCGGCCAAAGACGAGGTTTGGTTAAAATTGGAAGTTACCGGTAATTTCTTTAATATTCTCAAGTTCGTTCGATATATTGAGAATTCAAAAAAGATTATCGGAATTAGCACTTTGAATTTGGTTAAAAACCGTCAAACGACCCCGGCCGACTTGTTGAGTGTGCAGGAAGAAACCGATGAAGACAGATTGTCCAAAGCGATAATTCTAATTAGCAATAGTTTTTAGCTTCAATTATATTTATGGCCACCAATTGCAATCTAAGAAGCGTTAGGAACTGGATACCGCGAGCAACAATGTTGGTGGCGACACTGGTTTTTTCCGTTTTTCTTTGCGGAGTGGGGTATCTGATGACCTATGTTCTCGAATCAAGCTCGTATTTCAGTGTCGAAGTGCCTAAGGCGGACCTTGGTCGGGAAGGATTGAATCCGGAAAAGGAGAAGAAAATAAAGGAAGCTCTGGCGACCCGAGAAGCGGAAAGAGAGAAACTAAAACAGGGGGTGATGATAGATCCGGACGGAAAAAATCCATTTAATTGGCCTTAGAATGTATTGATGAAGAAAAAAGAAAGAAAAAAACTATCGATTTTGATTCCGCTATTTTTTGGTGAGGAAGTTTTTTCTCGCTGCTTGGAAACATTAATGACCGGATCTAGCGATTTGTTCGCAACGGACTGGGAGATTCTTGTTTATAATAATGGTTTTTCCGAGACCAAGTTAAACGATCTCTGTGGAGTTTATCCTCAAATAAAATTTTTTGGAGAGGGGAAAAATATCGGTTTTGCCAGTGCAAATAATTTTTTATTGGAAAAAAGTCGAGGCGAGTTTGTTCTGCTTTTGAATCAGGATGTTTTTATTTCCAGCGATTCGATTTTGGAATTGCTTATTTTTCTTGAAAACAACGCAAAATACGATTGTGTGGCGCCGCAACTGAAATATGAGAACGGTTCAGACCAGTATTCTTGTCGGCCTTTTCCTCGAGGATTTATTTTTATGCTAACGGATTTTTTGACCGGTGGCCGGCGCTATCGTTTACTTTATTCTCCCAAGAAAAGTGGTGAAGTTGATCAGCCGATGGCCAGCTGCTTACTTTTTCGAGGAGAAAAGCTGAGAGCGCTTGAGGGATTTGACGATCATCCGGATTTTTTTCTTTATTTCAATGATACGGACTTGAGTTATCGATTGAAACAATCCGGCGGTGCCAGCTATTTTTTGTCTTCCGTCTCAGCAGTTCATATGCACGGAAACAGCACGGCTCTTCTGCCGGAGCCGAAAAGACTTGGCCTTTGGGCGAGAGGGTTGGGTCGTTTCTGGACTAAAACGGGACATAATTTTTACTCGGCTTACGGCAAAGCGTATGTACTTACGGTAGCGCGCGCCTTGGTAATCGCGTTAAGAGCGATAGCGGGAAAACGTTAAAAGACGTCGTTTGCTAAAATTAAAAAAGTAAATCATCTTGGAAACGTGAGATTGAAAAGAAGCTTAAAAAAACAAAAAGCCCGCTTGTTCAGGGTATATGAAGCTGTAGACAATCTTCCCCTCTCTTTTGGATGGGAGGGAAGGGTTCCCGAGGATTATTCCAGCGGCACCAAAATATCCTTTTTCTAGGAACTCTCCCGAGGTAACGTTTTTTAAACAGAGGCATTACCTCATTATCTACAGATTCTTATATCCCGATACGCGGGCTTGTTTAATGTTACTTTCAAAAGAACAAAGAATTAAAACATTTATTTAAATTTTGTCAAGTCTTTTGAATAAAAATATGAACTTTTTAGGATTAGATTACGGAGAAAGCAAGATTGGAACAGCTTTTGCTCCCGGTGGCATTCTGGCTGTCGGTATGAATATTCTTCCCAACGACGGAGGCCTTTTTGAAAGTCTGAATAAAGTTATTCAAGAAAATGAAATCGAGTGCTTGGTAATCGGAGTGCCTATCAGCATGGATGGGTCTCAATCTATTAGAACGAAAGCCACTCTTGATTTTATTCAAAAAATAAAAGGGCGCTTCCCCGCTCTTTTGATTGAAACGATGGATGAGAGATTGAGCACCAGTGAGGCAAAAAGAAATTTAAGGGGTAGTGGCGGAGAGGATGACGCGGAAGCGGCCAGAATTATTTTACAAAGTTTTCTGGATCGAAAAAATTTAAAGACCGTTTAATTTTTGATTTTTCCCGATGGAGCAAAAACAATCTTCTTTAAAATTGGATTTGAAAACCGATGTGACGGATAAAGCGCTTTTTGTCAGGACCAGCGGTGATGAGGTGGAAAAATGGGAGGCGGAGAGAATCGCAGAAAGCTTGATTCGGGAGACGGGCATTAGTCGTCGGCTGGCGCTTGAGATAACGAGCGAAGTGGAGGAACAGATTTTTGAAGGCAAAATAAAGTTTATTACTTCTCGATTGATTCGTGAATTGGTTTTGGGCCAATTGTTGGAACGGGGGCTGGAAGAGGCCCACAAAAGATACAGTCGATTGGGCTTTCCCGTGTTTGATGTGGAGCAGATTATTGAGAATGAAACTAACAAAGACAATGCAAACGTGCCGCATGGACCGGAGGCGACCAATTTGACTTTGGCGGAAGGAATCAAAAAAGAATACGCTTTATTGAGGGTTTTTTCGGAGGAAGTGAGTGAGGCGCATGCGCGGGGTGATATTCATTTACACGATTTGGGCATGATTGATCGACCTTATTGCTCCGGCCAATCGTTGGAATACATAAAAAAATACGGATTGGATCTGACCTCTTCCCTTTCTCAGGCTAAGCCGGCCAAGCACGCGGAAGTGTTGATTGCTCATTTGATCAAACTTTCTGCCGCTTTGCAATGTCATTTCTCGGGGGCTATCGGTTGGGATGCGGTTAACCTTTTTTTGGCACCTTATCTGGTCGATCGTAGCGAAAGAGATATCCGACAACTGGCGCAAGTTTTAATTTACGAATTCTCGCAACAGGCGGTGGCGCGCGGTGGGCAAGCGATTTTTTCCGATATCAATCTTTATTGGGAAGTGCCGAAACATTTTCAAGATGTGCCGGCCATTGGACCGGGTGGTGCTTATACCGGTAAAACTTACAAGGAATATCTGAAAGAATCTCAAGCTTTTTTGAAAGCCTTATTTGAAGTTTATCTCGAGGGCGACGGTTCCGGCCGGCCTTTCTTTTTTCCGAAGCCGTTGGTTCACATTACGGAAGAATTTTTTAAAACTCCCGGTCATGAAGAATTTTTGGAGTTTATTTCTTTGGTGGCGGCTGAAAAAGGCAACACTTATTTTGTCTTTGATCGTCGCAATGAAGCCAAAATTTCGGAATGTTGTCGATTGTCCTTCAAGTTGGAAAAGAGCGATATCGATGACGCCAAGGAACCTTGGCGCATGAGGTATTCGGCCTTGCAGAATATATCAATTAATCTGCCTCGTTTGGCCTACAAAGCCGGCGGTAACGACGAAGTTTTGTTTACCAAAATTCGCAGTTTGATGAGTTTGGTGGTTAAGGCGCATCGAGAAAAACGCTTGTTTATTGAGCATCTTTTGGCCAAGGGGATTAACGGTCCGTTGGGACTGCTGGCTATCAAAAAACCGGACGACGATCATCCGTATTTAAGATTGCACCGAGTTACCAACCTGATTGGGATCGTGGGATTGAACGAAATGGTTCAGTATCATTTGGGGGAGGAACTGCATGAGTCGAGACGAGCTTTGAAATTCGGCCTTAAAGTTATTGCGGAATTAAAATTGATTTGCGAAAAACTTTCTGAACGCTACGGTTTGAAGTTGGTCTTGGAGCAGACTCCGGCGGAGACGACAGCCTATCGTTTTTCCAAATTGGACCTTAATTGGTACGAAAAAGCGGCTCGGAGTGTTGTAAAAGGAAGTATTGATAAGGGAGAGGTTTACTACACAAACTCGACTCAGATAAATATCGGAGCTCCCTTTGATCCGCTGGAAAGAATCAGAATGGAAGGCTATTTCCATCCGTTGATTGATGCCGGAGCCTTAACTCATATTTGGCTGGGCGAATCAAAACCACCGGCCAAGGGTATCGCTGAATTGGTGAAAAAAAGTTTCCGCCAGACGGAAGTGGCTCAAATCGCCTTTTCTCCTGAATTTACTTATTGTAATGATTGCGGATTTATTAAACGAGGCGCGTTGGACTTGCCGAAAAATCTGTTGTAGACAATGAATAACGCCTTTAAATCCAAATTTTAATATCAATGAAAAGCTATTTACCGGCTAAAATCGAAGCTAAGTGGCAAAAAAAGTGGAGCAAAAACGTCTCTCTTCACCGAGCGGAGGCAGCGAGCAAGAAGAAGAAATATTACTGTTTATGCATGTTTCCCTATCCATCAGGCGATGGTTTACATGTCGGCCACGTTGAGTCGTACACGGCAACGGATATTGTCAGTCGGTTCAAAAGAATGCGCGGCTTTAACGTGCTTTATCCTATCGGGTGGGACGCTTTTGGCTTACCGGCGGAAAATTTTGCCTTGAAGAGCGGAATCCATCCTGCCAAGACAACGGCTAAAAATATCGCTCGTTACACGGAACAAATAAAATCTATCGGTCTGAGTTACGACTGGGAAAGAGAGATCAACACTTCCGATGAAAATTATTATCGATTTACTCAATGGTTCTTTCTCTTCCTTTACAAGCGAGGATTGGCCTACAAGAAAAAAGCCAAAGTCAATTGGTGTCCGAAATGCCAAACGACTATTGCCAATGAACAAGTGGTTGGTGGGAAATGCGAGCGTTGCGACACGGAAGTTGTTCAGAAGGAGCTTTCTCAATGGTTTTTTAAGACAACGGCTTACGCTGAAAAATTATTGGCCGGGTTGGAAGATCTGGATTGGCCGACCAGTATTAAAGAA
>CAIUEV010000090.1 GCA_903898335.1 uncultured bacterium
GTGTCATGGCTGATAAACGATCAATTTTGGTTCAATGTTTACGGTTTTTTTGTTAGTTATAAGGCCAGTTCCTTTACATGTCGGGCATGGTATTACAGGATTAGACCCCATTCTTTTTCTATCATAGGATGGATTATTTATTTTTCCTCTCCCATAACAGATATTACAAGTCACCTGTTCGACTACAGTATTGCCTTTCCCGTTATCGTACAGATAGAAAGGAATTCCCTTATTCAAATATTCGGAAAACTGTTGTTTTGTTGCAGGAGTTAATCTTGCAAGCAGCTTTTCAGAAGAATCCATTTTATTGACATAATTCTCTTTGACTTTGTCAAGTTTCAATACAGGGATTTTTATTTTTTCTGCAAAATCCTCATCAAGAAGATTAATGATGTAATAAAAATCTTTGCTTTTTCTCAGCTCTCCACCAGTAGATCTATACTCCCTTGTGTAATTTATCCCATCCCCGGATGGAACTACATATGATCTTGAAGTCGGGACAGTCCAAGAACTGAATACTTCACCGTTCGCCTCTTTCTTTGATTTGTCGGTATTTGTGATTTTTATATCTAGCATGCCTGCTTCCCCGCAGTAATCCTTTAAAGTTCCCTTGTTGTCGTTTAAGTTGTAAAATTCACCCTTAAAGGTAAAAACACCTTTCCCAAATTTTTCATAAAGCTTATTAAACTGCTGTTCGGTAATCGCTTTACCATTATAGGTGTATTGAGCTAAAGAAGTGAAGCATGCCGCCAATAAAGCTGATACGATAATCTTTTTCATTTCTACTCTTCCTTTTAATTTCTTATTTCAATGTCATAATCCAAAATCCTGTCAATCCGATCATCCTGCCTTGGATTTATCCATATCCACCCTCTCGACCTCTCCACAATGTCCGCTTCCCGTAGGGCAGTCCGCATGATTTTTTTTCCACTCCACTTCAACGAGCGTGTTTATTGTGTCCTGTCTGTCTGCGTTAAGTTCCTTATATTCCCTCAACATTTTTTTTCCGCTGTCACTCAGGCCAGAACAAATTTTAAGGCATTCGGGATCTGTGAGAATACAAGGCTTTGTTTTTTTTAAGTATTCTTCAATCAAAGGAAAAAGCCTTTTATAGACATCCGTCTCAATGCTTCCCTGCTCGCCGACTTTTAACCACTTGCCTACCGCAACCGGAGAAACCTTGACAGCCTCGGCAAGTTTATTGTTCTTTTTAAACTTATAGGCGATAACGTCCGCTATGGCGTGGCGGATTTCCGGCGTGATTGTCTGGTAAGTCTTTTTCATGTCAAACAAATATCTTTTTTCATAGATAAATCAAGAGGTAATTAAAATATTTTACATTTTTTTATAATTTTCCCTTGAAATAAATAACCGGTTAATTTATAATAGATGCAATTTGATAAAAATAATTTTAAGAACGAAAGGAAAAATCAATGCCGAAACTCAGGACGCTGGTAGTAAGCGAAAAGCTACATTCCCGCCTTAAATCCGAATCCCTCAAGCGAGGGATGAAAATCCAGACGCTAACGGAATCACTGATTGAAAAAGGCTTGCAGTCAGAGATTTTTTTTGCTCCAAAAGTTAATAACCAGTTAATTAATCGAAAACAGGATTAACCGATGCCACCCCGCCTTATATCAATAAAACAAGGAATGCAGTACCTGAGCATGAGCAAGAAACAATTCTACGCATTCGCGGCGCGGGCTGGCTTGCAAAGGATTAAGCCTGGAGCAAAGAAATACTGGTACGACCGCACGGAGATAGATGCGGCGATTGAAAAAATGAAGACCGTCGGAAAACCGGCGTAAGAAAAATAAAAAAGGGGGAGAAAATGGAGAAAAAATACAAGCTGCCGACCGTCACCGTTGAGGAGGCCGCAGAGATCGAACAAACATTAATCGCGGGAATCGAACACAGGAGGCAAAAATGAAATGGTGGGAGTTGACAATAATAATTATTGTCGTCTGGCTTTGCTTCGCGGGCGGTTTTTTTTACATGACGGCAGAAGACAACTGGGACGCGGGGACGGCTCAAAATTATCCGGCGGAGTGATAACCGCACTCAGACGGACACCGGCAATCCGTCCGGAGAAAACCGGCTTTAAACTACAGAAATAAAAAAGCCCCGTTGACGCGGGGCTGGAAACAAAAACAAGAAAGTAAGGAAAAA
>CAIUEV010000091.1 GCA_903898335.1 uncultured bacterium
ATTTAGCTGGGCTATCCTGCCTTTGATTAATCAAACTTTATGGCTCAAGAAAAAAGAAATATCTACATCGGTTCCGCTTGGCCCTATGCTAACGGATCTTTGCATCTCGGTCACGTAGCCGGTTTAATCGGCGCCGATTTTTTAGCGCGCTACTACCGGGCGAAGGGCGATAATGTTCTTTTCGTCTCCGGGAGTGACTGCCACGGCACGCCGATAGAAGTCAAGGCGGAGCAGCTGGGAACGAAGCCGGAGGCGGTGGTTGCGGAATTTGACGTTGAATTTCGCAAGAATCTGATTGACCAAATGGGATTTTCCTACGATTTATTCTACAAAACGGCCGATCCTTTCCATTACAAAAAAGTGCAAAAAATGTTTCTCGATCTCTATGAAAAAGGCTTGGTATACGAGAAAGTACAGAGTCTGCCTTTCTGTGAGAGCTGTAATCGTTTTTTACCGGATCGATATATTGAGGGGGAATGTCCCAAGTGCCATTTTTCACCGGCTAGGGGCGATCAATGCGATGAATGCGGTTCAATTCTCGATGCCAAAGATTTAATCGACCCGAAATGTAAGAGTTGCGGTAAAACGCCTATTTGGAAAGATTCCACTCATTTTTTTCTGAAACTCAGCGCTTTTGAGAAAGAGCTGACGGAATGGGTTAAAAAATCACAAGGCTGGAGGCCAAATGCACTTAACTTTACGCTTAAATTCTTGGAAAAAGGTTTAATTGACAGAGCGATTACTCGAGATTCGAAATGGGGAGTGCCGGTGCCGATCAAAGGATTTGAAGAAAAAACGATTTATGTTTGGTTTGAAGCGGTGAGCGGCTACTTGACTGCCAGTCAAAAATATTCAGTCGATAGTGGGCAGCCGGATCTATGGAAAGATTTTTGGCACAATGACAAAGCTCTTCATTACTATGTTCACGGTAAAGACAATATTCCTTTTCATACCGTAATTTGGCCCGCTATTTTAATGGGTTTGGGCGGTTTGGAACTGGCCGATCGGATTGTTTCCTCGGAATATTTGAGTTTTGAGGGAAAGCAGTTCTCAAAATCACGCAATTGGGGTGTTTGGTTGCCGGAGTTTTTGGAGACGCGAGATGCGGAGACTTTGCGTTATTATCTTGGGATTAACGGTCCGGAAAGCGCCGACAGCGATTTTTCCTGGAAAGAATACCAGGTTAAAGTTAACACTGAATTAATCGGTAAAATCGGTAATTTTGTCAATCGTGCTTTGAGTTTTACGAAAAATAATTTCGAGGGAAAGGTGCCGAGTTTGTCGTCTCCGGATGCGGAAGACGAGGCGATTTTAGCCGAATCAAAGGCGATTTTCGAAAAGGTGGGACAGTTGATTGAAGCGAGCAGCTTTCACGAAGCTTTGAAGACCGTCTTGGCCTTTGCGGAGGAGTGCAATCGCTACATAGACAAAAAAGAGCCTTGGAAGAAAATAAAAGAGAGCCAAGAAACGGCCGGTGGATCTATAAATGTGAGTTTACAAGCAGTTTCAGCTTTGAGCGGGCTGTTAATCCCTTTCTTGCCGCGGACGGCGGAAAAGATCAGACAGCAATTGGGATTACCTCAAACGGGAGAATGGAAATTTGAGGCTTTGGAGGCGGGGCATACGATTGGAGAGCCAAAGCCGCTTTTTGACCGGGTAGAAATCTAGAGGATTTTTTAGGATAATTTATGAAAAACATTTTTTTGGTGAAAGTGGAGTCGGGCAAGATTCACTTGATTGACTTTGATAAAAATGGCCGGATTGACTTTAAAAAAGTGCTGGAGGGGTCAAAGGCGAGTCAAATACTTCAATTGCTTGACAAAATTAATAAATGTAATAAAGATAAAGGCATCTGTCTTTTTAATTTAAAATCGGTGACTGGACGTAAGCCGAAAAAAGTTGTATTCAGAAGCGATGAAGGGTATTCTACTGCTCATCGGATTGTTCTCGTCAGCTTGAGAGCTCTAGCCTGGTCCGGCGCGATTGAATTAAGTGAACTATAATTTTAGCATATATAATTGTGCTTTTACCAATGGTCAATCCAATAACTAACTAAGAAAATAAACCGGTTAGCTTTCGTTTTATTTCGAAGGGTGGCTTGGTTGTTGTTTTTCTATGTCCAAAGAAAAAACCTTAAGTTCCAACAAGAAGAAATCAGCTCTTAATTTAAAGGAAAAATTTTCTGCCAAATCCAGTTTGGCCAAAAGAAAGTTTTTTTACGATTTGGGTAAAATGGTTTCTCTGCCAAATCTAATCGAAGCTCAGAAAAAATCATACGATTGGTTTTTTGAGAAGGGGCTTAAAGAACTACTGGAAGAAGTTTCCCCTATTGAAGATTATACTAAGAAAAATTTTTCCGTCTCCTTTTTGGATTTTCGTCAAGAAGAACCGAAGATTGATGAGCAAACGGCAAAATACAAGAACGCTTCTTATGAAATTCCTCTTAAAGTTCAGGCCAGATTGCTGGTAAAGGAAACCGGAGAGGTGCGTGAGCAAGAAATTTACTTTTCAGATATCCCCGCGATGACTCCGCGAGGAACTTTCGTTATCAACGGAGTGGAAAGAGTGGTGGTTAACCAGCTGATGCGATCCCCGGGAGTTTTCTTCACGATGGCTCAAATGAAGGGCCGCAAGCTGTTTGGGGCTAAGATTATTCCGGGTCGAGGAGCTTGGTTGGAAATCGAAACCGACCTAAACAATATAATCAATGTTAAAATCGATCGCAAACGAAAAGTGCCGGTAACGGCTCTGCTTCGTGCTTTTGGCTATGGTTCGGATAAACAACTGACCGAGCTGTTCAAAGAAGTCGATATTGATAAAGATAACCAATTTATTGCGGAAACTTTAAAGAAAGATTTGTCCAAAACCCAAGGAGAGGGCTATCGAGAAGTCTACAAAAGAATCAGACCGGGAGATTTGGCAACGGAAGAAAATGCCAAGCAGTTGGTGGATAACATGTTTTTCTCCATTGATCGCTATGACTCTTCGGAAGTGGGAAGACACAGATTGGATATGCGTTTAGGGCTCTCTACTCCAAAAGATAAGGAGCACCGAATATTCCAAATCAACGATTTGGTAGCTATTGTTAAAGAAATTATTCGTTTGAATAACGATCCTCACGCTAAGCCGGACGATATAGACCATCTGGGGAATCGACGAGTTCGTGGCGTGGGAGAACTGTTACAAATGAAAATGCGAGTGGCTTTCTCTCGTTTGGAGCGCAATATTAAGGATAGAATGAGTACTTGCGATCCCAAAACAGTTACGCCGGCTCAATTGATTAACACTCGCCCGATTACAACCTCAATTAAAGAATTCTTTTCCAGTTCTCCTCTTTCACAATACATGGATCACGTAAATCCTTTGGCTGAGTTGGAGCACAAGAGAAGACTTTCCGCTATGGGGCCTGGTGGTTTGAGCCGAGAAAGAGCCGGTATGGAGGTGCGTGACGTTCATCCGAGTCATTACGGAAGAATCTGCCCGATTCAGACACCGGAAGGAGCGAACATCGGTTTGGTTTCTCATCTTTCCTGCTACGCTCGTGTTAATGATTACGGTTTTATCGAAACTCCTTATCGAAAAGTTGTCAAGGAAAACGGTAAAGCGAAAATCTCCGGAGAAGTGGTGTTTATGGATGCTTTGGAAGAAGAAAAATACAAGATTGCTCAAGCTAATGTTAATGTTGACCAGAACGGGTTTTTCTTGGATAGCAAAGTCCAAGGCCGGGTTAACGGTGAGCCGAGCATGATTAAGGTTACAGACGTTGACTACATAGATGTTTCGCCGAAGCAGGCGGTTAGTATCGCGGCTTCTTTGATTCCTTTCTTGGAACACGACGACGCTAATCGTTCTTTGATGGGTTCAAACATGCAACGTCAGGCGGTTTCCTGTATTAAACCGGAATCGCCGATTGTCGGAACCGGAGTGGAAGACAAAGCGGCGGCCGATTCAGGACAGTTGGTTTTTGCCACTGAAGCTGGAAAGGTTGTTGAAGTTGATTCCGATCATATAGTAATCGAGGAGGAGGTAACCGAAGGCAAGGAAACCTTTAAACGACGCAAAGAATATCTGCTTCACTCTTTCCTTAAATCAAACGCTTTTACCGCTATCAATCAAAGTCCGTTGGTTAAAAAGGGTGATTACGTTGAAAAAGGTCAAATTTTGGCCGATGGCGCTTCGACCGACAATGGAGAACTAGCTTTAGGTCAGAACTTAACGGTAGCGTTTATGTCTTGGAGAGGCTACAATTTTGAAGACGCTATTATTCTTTCTGAAAGATTGGTTAAAGATGACCGTTTCAGTTCTATCCATATTGAAGACTATAGCTTGGACGTTAGAGACACAAAACTCGGGCCTGAATTGGTGACTCGCGACATTCCGAACATCGGAGAGGATCGATTAAGAAATCTTAACGAAGACGGAATTGTCCAAATTGGAGCCGAAGTAAAATCGGGTGACATTTTGGTCGGTAAAATTACTCCGAGAGGAGAGGGTGAATTGACGGCGGAGGAGAGATTGCTTCGAGCTATTTTTGGTGAAAAATCCAGAGAAGTTAAGGATAGCTCTCTTTACTTACCACACGGTGAAAGAGGAAAAGTTATTGAAGTGAAAATTTTCTCTCGAGACAAGGGAGACAAACTGCCGAGCGGAGTAATCAAGCAGGTCCAGGTTAGGGTGGCCCAATTTAGAAAAATCTCCGTAGGAGACAAATTGGCCGGTCGCCATGGAAACAAAGGTGTAATTTCCAGAATTTTACCGGAGGAAGATATGCCGTTCTTACCGGACGGTACCCCGGTTGATATTATTCTTAACACTTTGGGAGTTGCTTCTCGTATGAATATCGGTCAGCTGTTGGAGACTCACTTAGGCTGGGCAGCTCAGAAACTCGGCTACAAAGCGGCTAGTCCCGTTTTGGCCGGAGTCAGAGAAGATCAAATCCGAGAAGAATTGAGAAAAGCCGGTCTACCGGAAAACAGTAAAATGCGACTTAGGGACGGTTTGAACAGTGAAAATTTCGACAACGAAACCGCTTTGGGCGTTATTTACATTATGAAACTGCATCACTTGGTTGAGGACAAAATCCATATGCGATCGGTTGGACCATACTCACTTATCACCCAACAACCGTTAGGAGGAAAAGCTCAATTTGGAGGTCAGAGATTTGGAGAAATGGAAGTTTGGGCCTTGCAGGGTTACGGAGCCGCTCATTCCTTACAGGAGATTTTGACCATCAAGTCCGACGACGTTATCGGTCGATCCAGAGCTTATGAGTCAATCATCAAGGGTGAGGAAATTAGAAGCCCGAACATCCCGGCAGCTTTGAACGTTTTAGTTCGCGAATTGAAAGCGCTTTGTCTGAACGTGAAATTGGAACAATCGGCGGAGGAAGGAATTCGTGAAAAGAGAAAATAATTTACCATTCTTTAATTTTTTCAATTTCAAAACTATGACATCGGAAAACGTAAACAACTTTGAGGCCATTCGACTGAGATTGGCCAGTCCGGAAGAGATTCTGGAATGGTCTAACGGTGAAGTGACCAAACCGGAAACCATCAATTATCGAACTCAGCGTTACGAGATGGACGGTCTTTTCTGTGAAAGAATCTTTGGCCCCAGCAAAGATTGGGAATGCTACTGTGGTAAATACCGTCGAATTCGTTACAAGGGAATCGTCTGTGACAAATGTGGAGTGGAAGTGACTCGATCTTCCGTTAGAAGAGAGAGGATGGGACATATCCGACTTTCCGCTCCGGTGGCGCATATTTGGTTTACCAGAGGTAGTTCCAGCCGAATCGGAATCATTCTCGATCTAACTGTTAAGCAGGTTGAAAAAATCGTATATTTCTCCGGTTATATTATCACCCAAGTCGACGAGGAGAAAAAGGAAGAGTTCAGAAAGATTTTGGAACGGGAATACCAGGAGAAGGCCAAAATGATTCGAGAAAATTCCAAGAAGAAAAAAGATATTAAAGAGAAGATGGACGAATTGATTGCGATGAGAGACGAGCGTCAGAAGGAAATCGAAAAATTGAAATCGATGCAGATTCTTTCCGAGAAAGAATATCAGGATTTGGCTCAGTACTACGGAACCGCTTTTGAAGCCGGTAGTGGCGCGGAGGCTATCAGAAAAATCTTGGTTGATTTGGATATGGCTAAAATTATCGGAGAGACCGAAGAGCGCTTTAAAAAAGCCAAAGAAAGCGGTCGAGCAAAATTGGCTAAGAAATTAAGACTCTTGAAGAGTTTGCATAAAGCCAATATTCATCCGGCTTGGATGTTACCGACAGTAATTCCCGTTTTGCCGCCTGACTTGCGACCAATGGTTCAGTTGGACGGTGGACGTTTTGCTACCTCCGATCTTAACGATTTATATCGAAGAATAATCAACCGAAACAACCGTTTGAAAAAATTACTTGAGTTGGGAGCGCCGGAAGTTATTTGTCGCAACGAGAAAAGAATGTTGCAGGAGGCGGTTGACGCTTTGTTTGACAATTCGGCTCGTCGTAACCAAGTTTCGGTGGCCGCTTCAACCGGTCAGAAGAGAGCTTTGCGATCGTTGGCCGATATGCTAAAAGGAAAGCAAGGTCGTTTCCGACAGAATCTTTTGGGAAAAAGAGTCGACTATTCCGGTCGTTCCGTAATTGTTGTCGGTCCAAATTTGAAATTGCATCAATGCGGAATTCCGAAGAAAATGGCTCTGGAACTCTATAAACCGTTTATTATTTCCAAATTGATTGAGCAGGAACATGCGCACAATGTGAGAACAGCCGGCCGAATGATTGATCAGGAAGCAACCGAAGCTTATGAAATCTTGGAAAATATTATTTCCGATCACTTTGTTCTGTTGAATCGAGCCCCGACACTGCATCGTTTGAGTATCCAGGCCTTTCAACCACTCTTGATTGAAGGTAGAGCTCTTCAAATCCATCCGATGGTTTGTAGCGCCTTCAACGCTGACTTTGACGGAGACCAAATGGCCGTTCACGTGCCTTTGACAATGGAAGCTCGTTGGGAAGCGAAAGAGATTATGCTCTCTAACAAGAACTTGTTAAAACCTTCTACCGGAGATCCGATTACTATTCCTTCTCAGGAAGTGGTATTGGGAATTTATTACGCTACCACGATGAGTCCTAAGAAAGAAGGTTCCGGCAAATTCTTTTCTTCCTTCAGCGAAGCCATTCTGGCTCATCAAATGAAGAAGATTCATGTTCAGGCTCAAATCAAAGTTCCTTTTGAGGGTCAAATGATTGAAACTTGCGTGGGTAGAATTTTACTTTTTGAAATTTTGCCCGAGTCCTTTGGCTTTGTGAATGAGCAATTAGATAAAGGTAAGATTAAGAAGATTATTGCTATTTGTCTGGAAAGATTCGGTCGAGAAGCGGCCGTTGATTTCATTGACAAGCTGAAAGAACTTGGTTTTGCTCAAGCGACTTCCTCCGGTTTGAGCTGGAGTATGAGCGACTTGGTTGTACCGGAAGCCAAAGAATCACTGCTTAAAGAAGCGGAGAAAAAGATCGAACAAATCCAAGGTCAATTTGAAAAAGGATTTTTGACCGAATCGGAAAGAAAGAGCCAAGTAATCCAGACTTGGAATGAGTGCCGAGACAAGATTGCGGAAGAAGTGGAAAAGAATATTGATAAAGACGGTCCGGTTTACGCTATGATCAATTCAAAGGCGAGAGGCAGTATGGCCGTTTTGGTCCAGTTGACCGGTATGAGAGGACTTATGGTTAATCCGGCCGGAGAAACGATGGAATTGCCGGTTAAGGACAGCTTTAAGGAAGGATTGAACGTTCTCGAATACTTTATCTCCACTCACGGAGCCAGAAAAGGTATGACCGACACCGCTCTTCGAACAGCCACCGCCGGATACCTAACTCGAAGATTGGTGGACGTTGCTCAGGAGGTGGTGATTCGAGAGAAAGATTGTGGCGATTCCGAAGGGGCTTATTATTTCCGCGAAGATTCCGATTACACCGGAAACAGTTACGCCGGCCGTTTGAAAGGTAGATTTGTTCTTGAGGATGTCAAAGATCCGAAAACCAAAGAAATTATTGTTCGCTCCGGTGAATTGATCAGTAAAGAAGCGGCTCAGAAGATTGAGGATAATGAGGAAATCAGAAAAGTTAAATTGCGATCAGTGACGAGTTGTAAAACCAGAGGCGGCGTTTGCCAAAAATGTTATGGTTACGACTTGGGTAAAAACGAGCTGGTGGATCTCGGTCAGGCTGTTGGAGTGGTTGCCGCTCAGGCCATCGGAGAACCGGGAACTCAGCTGACCATGAGAACCTTCCATACCGGAGGTGTGGCCAAAGAGGACATCGTTCAAGGTTTGCCTCGAGTTGAGGAAATATTTGAGGCTCGATCGCCTAAAGGAAAAGCTGAGATCACAGAATTGGGAGGTAAAGTCGTGGAAGTTAAGAATGAGAAGAAGCAGATTTTGGTTTTGGTTGAATCGAATTTGGCTGAGGCTAAGAAGTCCGGTATCGAATTTGAAAAAGAGGACGGAAAAGCTGTGGTCGCTTACAAATTGGCTCCCGGAAGTAACGTTGTCGTTGAAGCGGGAGAACTGATTGCTAAGGGTCAACCTTTAACCTCAGGAAGTTTGGATCTGCATGAAATATTCAGAATATCGGGATTTGAGGCTGTCCGTCGTTACATAATCAGAGAGATTCAAAATATTTATGCCAGTCAGGGAGAAAGCATTGACGACAGACATATTGAAATAATCGTCAAGCAGATGCTTTCCAGAATAAAAATCAAAGAAGAGGGAGATACCGGTATGCTAGGAGGAGAAATTGTTTCACGGCTCAAATTCCAAGAGGCCAACCGAGAAGTTGAAGCTAGAGGAGGACAACCGGCTAAAGGAGAAGATCTAATTCTTGGGATCACCCGAGTTTCCTTGACTACCGAAAGCTTTTTGGCGGCGGCTTCCTTCCAACAGACTCCGCAAGTTTTGATTGATGCGGCTTTAACCGGAAAGGAAGACCATCTCAAAGGTTTGAAAGAGAACGTTATTATCGGTAAATTAGTGCCGGCCGGAACAGGATTTAAGGGTTCAAAATTTGCTAAAGAAATTGAAAAACTGAGAAAGGCGAATCATTAGAAGATTTTTAAATCTTTAAAAATAAAAAAATGAACTCGGCCATTTTTAAGACTTATGATATTCGTGGAGTCTATCCAAGCGAAATCGATGAGCAAGCCGTTTCAAAAATTGTTCAAGCTTTTGCCAAAATTTTAAAGCCAAAGAGCTGCGCTTTGGGAAGGGACGTCAGACAGTCTTCCCCGGCGCTCTTTGAAGCGGCAAAAAAAAGCTTGGTCGAGGCGGGTGTTGATGTTTATGATATTGGGCAGATATCGACCGACATGCTTTATTTTTCCGTAGCTTACTATGGTTTTGATGCGGGGATTACTATTACCGCCTCGCATAATCCCAGAGAATACAATGGAATGAAAATGATAGAAAAGGGATCGGCGCCGATTTTTGAAGGACATCTGCTGCCGGATATTAAGGCCTTGGCAATGGATGAAAGCTTTTCTTTTCAGGGTGAAAAGCCGGGACAAATTTTTGAAAAACAAGTTCTGGCCGACTACATTGCTAAAGTTAAAGAAATTAGTAATTTTGATCGAGTTAGTCCTTTAAAAGTATTGATTAATGGTAATTTTGGTCTTGGTGGCAGGATTTTTAGGGAGATAGTGAAAGACTCACCGTTAAAGCTGATTGAGCTAAACTGTGAACCGGACGGTACCTTTCCTAAGGGGCGTCCCGATCCTTTAGTGCCGGAGAATCGAGAAGAGACTTTGGCTTTGATAAAAGAACACGATGCGGATCTTGGATTTGCTTGGGATGCGGATGCGGACAGATGTTTTGTTTACAATGAGAAAGGGGAGGCGGTTGACGGTTCTTTTATGGGTTCATTGCTGGCTCAAATCGTTCTTGAAAAAAAAGAAGAGCCAAACCCGACAGTGATTTATGATCCTAGAATTGTTTGGGCGGTTAGAGAGACGGTAGAGAAACTTGGCGGAGTTCCTTTCCCCACCAAGGTTGGCCATGCCTTTATCAAGCATAAAATGAGGGAGAAAGGCTCAATTCTGGCCGTGGAAGGATCCGGTCATTTTTACTTTCGAGATTTTTATTTCTGTGACAATGGGATGATTTCCGCTCTGCTTATTTTACGTTATTTGGACGAAAAAAAACAGTCACTATCAGAAATACTACATCCTTTAACGGAAAGATATTTTGTCTCCGGTGAAATTAATTTTACGGCAGAGAATAAAGACGAAATAGTGGAAGCTTTGAAGAGAGATTATTCAGAGGGAGAGTTGGACGAAATAGACGGAATTTCCATTGAGTATCCGGAATTCAGGTTTAATATCAGAAAGTCTAATACCGAGCCGCTTCTGCGTTTGAATCTGGAAGCCCGCAGTGCCGAAGTCCTGGAGCAAAAAAAGCAGGAACTGGTTGAAAAGATCGAATCCTTGAAAAAATAAGTTAGTTGTTTATTTGCGCCATTTCGGCGCCTTGGGTGATTAGCTCAGTTGGTAGAGCACTTCGTTTACACCGAATAGGTCGCAGGTTCGAGTCCTGCATCACCCACCTTTAATTTTTATTATTGGAATATGTCCAAAAATTTTGTTACCCCGGAAGGATTAAAAGAGTTTGAAAAAGAATATCAAGAGCGTTTGGTGAAAAGGCGAGAAATTGCCATGATGATTAAGCAGGCGAAGGAGCAGGGGG
>CAIUEV010000092.1 GCA_903898335.1 uncultured bacterium
TCTCAAAAACTCTCCAAAATTTCCTCAATTTCTCCCTCTAATATTTTTTCCAAATTGTACCAGTTTTTCTTTAATCGGTGGTCGGTTAGGCGATTTTGCGGGAAATTGTAAGTGCGAATTTTCTCGGAGCGATCGCCCGTTCCGACTTGAGAAGAACGCATATCGCCGATTTCTTTCTGCCTTTTTTCCTCTTCAAAAGCCAAAAGTCTGGAACTCAGAACTTTCAGGGCTTTTTCTTTGTTTTTATGCTGCGATTTTTGATCTTGGCAGGAAACAACCAGTCCGGTCGGTAAATGGGTTAATCTGACAGCCGAATCGGTTGTGTTAACGCTCTGGCCACCCGGTCCGGAGGATCGAAAAACGTCAACGCGAATGTCTTCCGGTCGAATTTCAATTTCCGATTCTTCCGCCTCCGGCAGAACGGCGACCGTCACGGTCGAAGTGTGAACACGACCGTTTTTTTCCGTTGAGGGGATGCGTTGAACTCGATGGACTCCCGATTCGTATTTTAATTTTCCGTAAACTCCCCTGCCCTTCAAAAACACGATTATTTCTTTAAAGCCGCCCAGATCGCTTTGGTGATGATCGATAATCTCAAGATCCCAACTGACTTTTTGAGCGTAAAGCGAATACATTCTGAACAAATCTCCGGCGAACAGAGAAGCCTCATCGCCGCCGGCGCCGGCGCGAATTTCCAAGATCACATTTTTGACATTGAGCGGATCGCTCGGGTAAAGAATTTCTTTGACTTTGGCTTCGACGGCCGTAATTTTTTTCTCCAGAGATTCTATTTCTTCGATCAAGAGCTCCTTAAAACTTTCATCCGATTCTTCCTCCAGGCTTTTTTTACTCTCCTCAAGCTCATTCTCGGCTCTAGTCCCCTGCTCTATTTCCTCAATCAACTCATTGAGTTCATTGTATCTTTTGGAAAGATTTTTCATTTTTTCACTGTCGGCGGAGACAGCCGGATCCTCAAACTGTTTTTGCAATTCTTCATGCTCGATCTTTAACTCTGAATATTCTTTTTGAAACATATCTGTAAAATTAATCTTAGACTTCTTTAACCGGTTTTTTCTTCCAACTTTTATCTTGACGCGGCAGCTCTTTAAGAGACTTATCCGAGACCAGCACTTCGCTGATTTTTTCCATTCTCAGTCCTTGAGAGCCTTTTATCAAGACCACGGCGCCTTTTCCGACCAGCGATTCTACTTTTGCAACGGCATCGGTCGAAATTTTAAAGTGAACTATCCTGTCTTTGGGAAAGCCAAGGGCGATCAGTTTTTTGTGAGTTTCCAGTGTTCTCTGACCCACCAAAATAACTTTATCGGCGACGGAAGCGAGATTTCCCGCTAATGAGCCGTGCTCATATTGAGATATGTCACCCAGTTCAAGCATATCTCCCAAAATAATGACTTTCTTCCTGGATTTAATCAGAGCGATGACTTCCAAAGCGGATCTGACGGAAGCGGGAGCGGCATTGTAGGTGTCGTCGATGATAAGATTGCCGTTTTTACCTTTTATCAGGCGCATTCGACCGGGCAGAGATTTAAATCCTCTCAAAGCTTCTGTGGTTTCAACCAGATTCATGCCTAAATGAAGACCGACCACTATGCCGGCCAAGGCGGAGTATATTTGCGCTTTACTGATGATGTATGGAAGCTTTACCGGCATAAAAACCGTTTGATAATTAATCTGGAAGGTACTACCTTTGGCTAGACTGACACCTTCGCCGAGTTCTTCGTTGTAGCCGATTTTAAGGTCTTTAGCTAAGACATCGGCACCTTTCCGAAAACCGTAGGACACTATGGGTTTGGAAAAATTCTTTTTGAGTGGTCGCAAGAGCGGATCGTCGTGATTTACGATTAAAAGCCCGTTTTTATCGAGATTTTTGGCAATTTTAATTTTCTCTTTGAGAATATTTTTCGGTTTTTTAAAAAATTCCAAATGAGAAATGCCAATGCCGGTCAGGACGGCTATGCGGGGTGAGACTATGGAAATTAAATAATCCATATCCTTCGGTCGGTCAACAGCCATCTCCAAAACAAGTATTTCCGGATAATTTTTATCGGCCAGAAAGCAGCCGCGCAAAGCTTGCCAGCATATCTTCAGCCATTTGAGAGGTTTCTTTTTCGGCTCAATGTCCGAGATAATGCTGAGAGGTAAACCTATTTCATTATTCAAATTGCCTAAACTCCGACGAACTCGGAATTTGCTTTTTAAAACAGTGTATATCGCCTCTTTGGTGCTGGATTTGCCGATACTGCCGGTTACTCCGACAATAATGGGCTTATTTTTTGCCACCACTCTTTTGGCGATGCCGGCCAAGAGAGGAAGTAAAATTTTTTTGAGTAAAAAATCCTTCATGGATTGTGAGTATAAATATCTTGATGCTAACTGATTTTTAACCTATTCCTATGTTTTTGGCAATAGAAATCAAGCCAAGGCAAGTAACGATTATGATGGCTTGAGAAAGCGCTCCCCAAAAAGGTTTTAAATTCTTCAGCGTATGATTTTTTCTATGGAATTTGAAAAAACCTTTCAACCAAGCATTTTTGGATCGGGTTACGATTTTAAGGAAGACTAAACCGTCCGGTAAAATACCGAAGAATCCTCCCAGGTTGAGCCAGAACAGTTCTTTAAAATCAAGAATTCCATTGGCGAAGAGCATCAAGGAAACAGTTGCCGGAAAGAGTAAATCCAGTGCGATGATGGGTATATTATTCTTTATTTGCTTTGAACTATCCAAGTATTCCCAATGAGGAATTCGATCCAAGACAAAATGAGAAATCAGTGAGGCGATCGGCATCAAAAGCCAATAATCGGTTTGGCTGGCAATGGCCATGCCAACAGCGTAATGAGTGGATAAAATCATGGGTTGCTTTTTAGTTTTTTAACGGTTAAAATAAACCACAATAAAGTTTAATTCAGAACAATTTTAATTCAAATTATTTTATGACGGATAACGTATTAAAAGAAGTTGCCAATTTAATCGAAACACCTCAATTTATGAAGTCGTTGGTTATAGTTTTGGTCGGTTTGATCGGTTATCTTGTTTTCGTCAGGCTGGCTCGCAATTGGGTTGGTTCTTTTTTGCGTAAAGCGGTGGAAAATAGCCGTGCCTCCGGCAGGCGGGAAAAACAAATTCAAGTTTGGATTCTTCTTTTTGAGCGAATCGGCGGTTTTGTCATCTTGGGTGTGGTGGCCGTTTCTTTGATTGCGGAGTGGGGCTTTAATATCGCTCCGATTCTGACGGGTGCCGGTATCGTCGGCTTAGCTTTCGGTTTGGGCTCACAAAATGTGATGAAAGATCTAATCAGCGGGGTTTTTATTTTTTTGGAAGGCTCATATAATGAAGGTGACAGAGTAAAATTGGCCGGTTTGAGCGGAAAGGTCAAAAGAATGACTTTACGTAAAACAATTTTAATCTCGCAGGAGGATGATTCGGTGCATATTATTCCCAACAGCGAGATTAAAACTATCTCAATAATCAAAGAAGAGCCGATAAAAAAAGGAAAAAAGAGAAAAAAAGTTTGAATTCTATCGGAAGCTCTCTTTACCCGACCGAAAAAATATATTAAAAATCAGGGTCGGAAACTTAAGATTTAAACCAAATCAATTAGTAGCCAAAATCGACTTTATTATTACCGTTTTGTTGCTTTTCTGAAGAAAGTGGTTGCGAAAGCCGGATTGTTGCAAGAAAAAATCGTTAATTATCTCAAGCCTTTTCTCTACAAAAAGGCCGAGTGGGGCAAAATTCAAATTACTCGTCTGGTTGTTATAATCGCCGCAACTTTTGTGGCCTTTTCCAATTTGGCCAGTCGCAATGACTTTTATTTTTGGGATAACGAAGAAGAAGATCAGGACTCGATAATTCGGGCGGAATTAAGAAATAAAGCGCCTCAAGTGTTTCACTCTTTGGCCATGGCGCCGATCGCCGATGCCTCGGAAGCCATTTCCGAGGAAGAGTTGGCCAGATTGAAAAAAGAGGGAGAAAAAGCCACGGTGCTTAATCAAGCGGTTGTCGGGATCTCAAATCCTTCGGTTGAAGAATTTAACGAATCCTCACAGGACGTTTATGTTTATACTGTCAAAGAAGGAGATACTTTAGGTTCGATTGCCCAAAATTACAACATCAACTCAAACACTATCAAATGGGCGAACGGTCTTGACGATTCGGATTTTATCAAGCCGGGTGATCAGTTGTTTATTTTACCCGTTTCGGGTGTGAAATACAAAGTTAAATCGGGTGACAATATCGGAGATTTGGCCAAAAAGTATAAGGCTAAAGAGGAGGAAATTATCGCTTTCAACGATTTACCGGCAAACGGTGACTTGAAGGAGGGTGAAGAGATTATAATTCCGGACGGGGAAATTGATGAGCCGACGAGAAGAATCGCCGGAACCGGTCAAACCGCGACTCCGGGAACCGGTACTGCCGGTCAAACGGCCACCGGTCAAGACACTACGCGCAAATTCAACAAACAATATTATGCCAGCGGATCTCATCGTTTTCCCTGGGGTTGGTGTACCTGGTATGTGGCCTCTCGTCGCCATGTGCCTTGGGGAGGAAACGCCGGAACCTGGCTTTACCATGCCAAGGCCTACGGTGCGAATATCGGAAAGACTCCCAAAGCGGGCGCCATCATTGTGACCAATGAAAGTGTTTACGGTCACGTGGGAATCGTGGAAAAAGTCAGTGGCGGCAGTATTACCATTTCAGAGATGAATTATCGAGGATTCGGCGTGGTTAGCAAGAGAACGATTTCCGCCAAAGCGGGAGTAATTAAAGGCTTTATTTACTAGACATTTTTTGTTTTTTTCTGTCCAAGTTTATGTAGTGCAGGCAGGCCGGTCTGAAAGCGTAATCATCGCAGCCGTAAGCATAGGAATTGCACGGTTCGATAAAATCCAGATCGATGTTTTTGGCGTTGGGGAAAATACCGACGGTGATAAATCTGAAAGGATTGATCATTAAGAACTTTTTATTGAATAAATATCGCAAATTAGTTAAGAATCGCCACGACATCGATCGAAAATATTTATTGCGGAAAAAATTAAGACAAATTTGGTTGAGAAGGAGATAAACGAAAAAATTAAAAACAAAAGGGAATTTCTTTCGATTGTCGATGACAACATCGAGCCGACGATTTATTTCCGCCAAATCAAAAATTTTGCCGATAGGGATCCATTCATGTTTGAACTGAAAGATCAAAGCTTTTGACATGCATTTACCGAACAAGCGCCCTCGATTGCTGTCAAAAATGGAAAGAAAGCGATCGATATCGCAGACGAATCGAGTGGTTTCGACAAAGTCGTTTGTCTTGAGACTGTATATTTTGCACAGCTTCCGAATGATTGAAGATGGTGGTTCGAAATCTCTCTCCTCGAAACGGCCGACTCGCCAGATGGGGATGGCGGAGACAGTCTTGATGTTTTTAAAACGAAACAGGCGAGCATGAATATTTTTGAGATCTCTAAGGTTTTTGTCGCGAACAACAACCGTCCAAACCGCCGTTGGGATGCTGAATTCTTCCAGATTACGCAAAGCTTTAAACTTCAAAGAAACCAAATCGCCTCCGCGAATATATTTTGAGTCATCGCTTTTTAGAGTGTCCAACTGAAGCAAAACCGATCGGAGGCCGGCTCGGGCTAATTTTCGAACAAAATTTTTATCGGCCAATTTTATTCCGTTGGTGAACAGAATGGGTCTTTGGCCGTTGCGAGCCAAGCGCCGAATAATTTTAAAAATATCTTTGTGAGTGGTCGGCTCACCGCCGGAAAGAAAAACTTGACGGTATTCCTTCGTGCGGTCAATATCCTCCAAAATGAACGGGTTGCCCTGATACTCATTAGCGTTGGCAAAGCAGACTTTGCAATTCAGATTGCATTTCCGAGTGACATCCACAATCACCTGTCTGGCTCCGCCGGTAGCCGTTTTTATCGCTTTCATACCGGCGTAAACTTCCGGATCATCCCAAACATGATCGGACACTTGTTCACCGTGCAGTTCGCACTTCCCTTTTATAAAAATTCTGCCATTTTCTTCGTAAATTTTTGCCGGAATCACTCTTTCACAGATGGCGCAAAGGCTTTTAGTTTCATTGATGATTTCCATTGGCTAGTTCATTAAAGCTGATCTGCTCAAACAGGCCGGTCGTTTCTCGAGGCTTTCCGGCGAGAGACCGTCGAGATTGCAGGCTCGACTGACTCTAAGGTCGAAATTCTCTTTAGTCATAAAATACTCAACGCTGACCGAGTAAAAAATATTTGAGAATAAGGATTTGCCTTGGAATAATGTTTTGATGTTAGCCAAGCACCTTAAAAAGAAAATTCTAAAATATTTGTTGGTAAGGAAATTAAGGATAACTTGATTTATCAAAAGATACAAAAAAAATCGAATCGTTTTAAAAAAACTTTTTTTTAGCTGAAGATCGGTTAACTTGAGGTGGATTTTTCTCAAATTAAAAATTTTGGTAATCGGGATCATTTCTTCTTTATCGCGTAGCAAAAGACATTTGATATTGCATTGGCAGAAATGGCGATAGCGCTTGCCGAACAAGGACATAAAATTATCAAGATCGATCAAAAAAATCGTCGATTCAATCCAATCGCTTTTCTTAAGATTAAAAATCGTGGAAATTTTTTCGATAATTTCCCGGCTGGAAACAAAGTCCTCCTCTCGGTACCTGCCTATTTTCCAAAGCGGATTGGCACTGATATGGCGGATCTTCGGATGTTTGAAAACAAAATTAAAAAATCGAGGCAACTTATTCAGATTTCTTTTAATCAAGACTGTGCAGAGGGTGATTTTAATGTTGAGACTTTCTAAATTCTTAATCGCCTGTCTTTTCAAGCTTATCAGGTCTCTTCCTCGAATATGGAGACTATCTTGTCTGTCCATCGCGTCAAATTGCAATCTGACCCAGTCCAGTCCGGCTCTCTTCAGCTTCAGTGCGTATTTTTTGTCAGCCAATTTCAGGCCGTTCGAAAGAAGCACGACTTTTTGTCCGCCCCTTTTGATTTTAGCGATAATTCGATCCAAATCTTCTCTTACCGTCGGTTCCCCGCCGGTTAAAAGCACCGCTTTGCTTCCCTTGGCTTTGGTGAGGTTTTTGATTTTAAAATCGGAAAATTTGAGTTTGTTGGCGTTGGCCAAGCAAATCGGACAATTGAGATTGCATTTGTAGGTCAGAATAACGGCCGTTTGAGCGGGTGTCGCTTCGATGGCTTTGTGGCGCGCAAATTTTCGGTAAATTTCAATATCTCCCCAGATATGCTCCGCAATAAATTTCCCGTGCTCCGGACACTTTTTCTCAATAAAAACTTGGTTTTTATCTCGAAGAATGATCGCCGGAATTTTTTTGTTACAAATATGGCAAACGCTTTCGGTCGAATCGATTTTTCTCATGGGCGTATTTCGATTAGGCGATTCAAGCTGGCGATTAAAAGATTAATATGCTAAAATCAAGCTGTCTTTACTATGAAAATTCACTAAAAATAAAATTATGCAACCGGAGCAAAGGATAAAAACCGAATCAGTCAAACCGAAAAAAATAATTATTGCTTGGATCTTGACGATTATTTTGGCTACCGCTATTTTCCTGATGCAGCTTTATCTTTGGAGTCAATTCGTTCA
>CAIUEV010000093.1 GCA_903898335.1 uncultured bacterium
CCTTCTCGATTTTTTGGGTTTCCGCTTTGATCTTTTTTAACGTTTTTTTCTTTATTTTCATATTGATTTTTATTTTTAAAATTTATTTTATTCTTGTTCCTCCTCTAATTTTTGTCTCTCCGCCTTAATTTTTTCGCCAAACCAAACCCCCATCAAAACGACCAGCAGTCCGGTCAACAAAAAGCCGGCGCCGGAAACTCCCAACACCGCCTCAAAAAGTTTTGCCATTCCATTAAGAATAAAAATCAAACCGATAAGAATGGTAACTAGGCTAATTAAAGTCTGAACGCCCAAATTCATTCTGTTTTTGATTTCTTTTTTCATCTGGCCAAAACCGTCAATCAGTACGTTGACCAGAGAATCTTTAAACGCTCTGAAAGCCAAGGATAAGAAGTCAAAAGAAGCCTCCTTCTTTTCCGTTTTATTGTTTTTTTCTTCTTTTTTCATTGAGTTATTTTATGTTATTTATTTTTAGATTTTGTATTTTCCCGTAATCACATTCCAGCGGACCAAAAAAAGTTCTTTCAAGGTGTTGAAATAGCCACCGATAGTTACAGTGGAAGCCTCGTCGTTAACCCACACCACCGGCACTTGCTTAATCTTGTAACCGGCTCTCTTGGCCAAAACAAGCATTTCAATATCAAAGCCCCAACGATTAATCATCATAGCCGGACAAATTTTATCCGCCAATTCACCGGTTAAAACTTTGAAGCCGCACTGGGTGTCTTTAATGCCCCACAAACCGCCGACGAATTGAATCATTAAGTTTCCCATGTCACCCAGCAGCACCTTCCAACCGGGCTGACTTTTTTTGACTTGACTCTCCGCCATATCTCGTGATCCGATAACGATTCCCACTCTTCGATCCTCAAAGCAAGGTGAAAATTTTTCAATTTGATCAATGCTGGTTGAATTATCCGCATCCATAAACAATCTGTACGCTCCTTTGGCCGCCAAGAGACCCTGTCTCACCACATAACCTTTACCGTGATTCTCCGGATTATTGATAATTATCAGATTCTTAACCATCTTCTTGTAACCATCCACGACCTGAAAAGTGTTGTCCGGCGAGCCGTCGATAATTACGATTATCTCGTAGGGAAAACCCAGCGGGTTCAAATACTTGTCTAGAGCAATCAAGGTGTTCCCGATACGTTTTTCTTCCTTGTAAGCCGGAATAACGACCGATAAAATAACATTTTTTGGTGCCATCGTCTTGGTTTCAACAACTTTTTTCTTGGGTTTCTCTTCCACCTTAGGTGCCTGTTTTTTCTGTACCGACGCCTTCGCTGGAGCTTTAGCGGGAGATTTGACCGGTGCCTTGACTGATACTTTTTTTGTTTTCGCCTTAGGTTTGATCACCGTTTTTTTCTTGGGACTGGCCTTTCTCTTGGCTTTTTTTACTTTACTTTTCGGACTTTTTTTGGAGGTCGTTTTTTTTACCATTTTGAATTTTTAATATTTTAAATTTTATTTAATTATTTGTTGACTCGGGTTGGTCAGATCGCTATTGATCGTGTTCAGGAGCACCCAAGCGAAAAGAACCAACAGGATTCCCACCAGAGCGTTTATCATGGTTTTGCGCGCCTCACCGGCCATTCCTCGATTACCGGCCGACACCATGTACTGATATCCACCGACAAGAAACATTAGCACTCCAACGATTCCAACCATCATTGCGGCAAAATTGTAAATAGCTTCAACGTAAGTATAAAAATTGGCATCTTTGCCGGACATGGTCGGGATGCCCACCTCGGGCTTCCAACCGGCCGCCTCCAAACCCCAAGGCAAAAACCAAAGAAAGGTGGCCGAGATGAAAAAACTCGCCCTAAAAAAACCGAACCCGACTTTTTTTACAATAGCCTCCACTTTCTTTTTCATTTTTACTTTTTATTTTCTATCCCGCACTCATACGTCGAATTAAAAATAACATAATTTTAAATTTTGGAAAATTAGCCCTTGCCATATTTAAATATTTTGGCCAAGATGCAAGGAACAATCCTTTATTTTAAAGGCAATCGATGACCGATTTCAAAAGTTTTTGCTTCCTAATTTTTCTCTACTACTTCAGAGCCTTGCCGGTGGAAATTTTTTGGTTTTTCTTCCGCCCGCTCAGCCACATTAAAAGTTTGACTAAAATTATCAATTTAATTGTTCCTGTCTTGATTCTAATCTCCCACCTGATAGCTTTCGTGCTTATTTTTGTACCGATTTTACTCTTTTTGAATTCTATTTTAAACAGCTTTCTCAAAGATCTTTTCGGTCTGATCTTCCTCATTTCCGGATCGGCGAAAAAGCAGCGTGATCAACTGTATATTTTTCTCAAGTCTCCTTTGATTAAAAAAAAGCTTTGGCGTTTCGCCGTCGAAAATCTATTTTTCTCACTGGGAGTTTTTGGCGCTATTCTCTCGGCCATTGGCGGAATAGAAACCTTAAACAGTTTTTCCGCCCATCGAAATCCGGATATTTTCGATTTGGTTTTTTCCGAATTCGGCTCTCAGCTGTTTTTCGGCGGAATCTTTCTAATCAACCTTTCATTTTTTTACATTTACTTCCTCTCAACTCCTCAAAGTCGAAAAAAATGGACTTCGAGAAAAAGAATTCTTCGAAAGATCAATCCTTTTTTCCATTTTTTTGTTTTTTCTACCGCTTTAACACACCCTTATTTCTTCCGGAAAAACCGCGATTAAGCCTTAATGTCCGTCAATGAGAGAAAAACTTAATTTTCTTCGAAACAAAAAGATTGCTTTAACCCACGATTTTCTTAGTTATTTGGGCGGAGCGGAGCGCGTTACCAAAGAAATCGCCGTTATTTTTCCAAACACTCCTATCTACACTCTTTTTGCCGAAAAAAAGATGGCGAAAATTTTCCCTCGCAATCCTTTGCAAACCTCCTTCTTACAAACTTTAATTAAGTTTCTACCCCGTAAATGGCTCCTGCCTCTTTATCCCACCGCCACGGAGTCTCTTGACTTTAGAGAATTCGATATGGTTATTTCTTCCACCTCGGCCTTCACCAAAGGCATTATAGTCAAACCCAAAACGCTTCATATAAGCTATTGCCACACCCCCACTCGCTATCTCTGGGATTGCAAAGAAGAATATTTAAACAGACTGTCACCGGAAAAAACCGGACCGGCGAAAAAATTTCTCGCTCATTTACTGCTCAATTATCTCAGAATTTGGGATCAAGAAGCGGCTGAGAGGCCGGATTTTTTCTTGGCCAATTCAAAATATACCGCTCAGAGAATCGATAAATATTATCATCGCAAAGCTAAAGTTATTTATCCGCCCGTAGATACTAATCGTTTTTCTCTCTCGGAAAAAAAGGGTGACTATTTTTTAATTGTCAGTCGCCTTTCTCCCTATAAAAAAATCGATATCGTTGTTGAAGCGTTTAATCGTCTTGGCTGGCCGCTGCGAATTGTCGGCACCGGAGAGGAGGAAAAAAAATTAAGACAAAAAGCGCGACCGAATATTGAATTTCTCGGCTTCGTTAAAGATAAAGACCTTCCTGAAATTTACGCCGGCTGTCGTGCTTTTATTTTCCCCGGAGAAGATGATTTCGGTCTGACAATGGTCGAGGCGATGGCCGCCGGCAAACCGGTTCTGGCCTACCGAAAAGGCGGCGCTTTGGAAATAGTGGAGGAAGGAAAAACCGGATTGTTTTTTGATACTCCCAATCCGGAGATTTTAATTGATGGTTTGAGACGGTTGAAAGAAAAGGAAAAAAATTTTAAAAAGGAGTATATTAGAGAAAAGGCTCTTCTTTTTTCAAGAGAAAGTTTTCGGTTTAATTTCATAAACGCCGTTTTTGAGGCCTTTCAAGAAAACGAGCGCTAATTTTTATCAATATGTTTACCAAAAAAATAGGTATTGATCTCGGCACTTCAAACACCATTGTCACTCTCGCCAAAAAGGGAGTAATCGCCAACGAACCTTCGGTCGTGGCTATCTCAATCAACGACAACAAAATTTTAGCCGTTGGCCAGGAAGCTAAAGAAATGCTCGGCAAAACTCCGGATATTATCAAAGCCGATTGTCCTCTTAAAGACGGGGTAATCGCCGACTTCAGAGTCACTGAAGCTCTTCTCCACTATTTTATTCACAAGGCCGGCGGAGCTATCAAAATATTTCGCCCCGAAACTTTGATTTCCATTCCGGCCGGCATTACTTCAACTGAAAGACGCGCCGTCATTAATGCCGCTTTGGAAGCCGGAGCCAAATCGGCTTATTTGGTCAAAAAACCAACCCTTTCAGCTATCGGCGCCGGTATCCCCATTAATTCACCGGCCGGTAATATCACCGTCGATATCGGCGGAGGAACTTCGGAAATCGCCGTTATTTCCCTCGGCGGAATCGTCGCCGCCTGCTCCGCTCGCGTCGGAGGAAACAAATTGGATCAGGCTATTATCAACTATGTTCGTAAAAAGTATATGCTGGCCATCGGCGAACAGACGGCCGAGATGACAAAAATCAAGTTGGGTAGCGCCACTCTGCAAAGCAAAGAGGAAGAAATGGAAGTTCGCGGTCGCGATTTGAGTTCCGGGTTGCCAAAGGTTATAAAATTGCGAAGCAATGAAGTAACAGAGGCCCTCCAAGACGAATTGCGAGAAATCATTCAGGCCATCAAAAAAGTTTTGCAAGAAACTCCGCCGGAATTGGCCGCCGATATCATTGACCGTGGGATGATTTTGACCGGCGGTACCGCCAAGCTGAAAAATTTGGATAACCTCTTGGCCAAAGCTGTCGGCGTCCCCTGCTACGTTGCCGACGAGCCGGATCTTTGTGTTATCAAGGGAATAAAAATTGTTCTGGAAAATTTGGAAACTTATAAACGTAGTTTAGTCAATTAATCAGTTGCCATGAATATTGCCGTCAACGCTTCCGCTCTCAGTCGAAAATCAAAAACCGGAGTCGAATGGTACACTTTTCTTGTTCTAAAAAATTTACACGCTATTTGGAGAGAAAACGATCCGGAAGTCGTGCTTTACAGTCCTAAAGTTGACGAAGATATTTTACGTCTTTTTTCCAAAAGCAATTGGCGATTCAAATTCTTAAAGGCCGGTCCTCTCTGGACGCAAACCAAGCTATGCTCCGCTCTCAGTCGCTCAAAACCCGACCTGCTCTTTTCACCTTCCTATATCGCCCCTAAATTTCTGCAAAAAAATATTCAAACCGTTACCACCGTTCACGGTTTGGAAAACGAATATTTTCCCGAGGGCCAAAGTTTAGCCAGGATTATTCAAGAAAGACTAGTTTATCGACCGTCCATTGAGAAAAGTGACCAGCTGATTGCTGTCTCTGAGCATACTTTTGACGATTTAATAAAATTTTACCGAATCAATCCTGAAAAAATTAAAGTCATCAAAAGCGGCCCGGGCAGCTTTGATGATTCCGAGAAAAGAGCTCTTATCAAAATTTCGGGTGAAAAAAAATCAAAAAAAAGAATCGAATTTCTGTTTTTAGGCGGTCATCTGGAAAGAAAAAATTTTAATTTGGCCTTGCAAATATTCAGTTTAATCGGGGAAAAAACCAATATTCCAATCAAGATGGTCGCTATCGGCAGAATCGGTCAGAAAAGCGCCGAAACGGAAAAACTGCTTAATCGATTAGGCTCACGAGTTGAAATTCTCGGCTATGTTGAAGAGAAAATAAAAAGGGAGCTGCTCAGATCGGCTCATTTTTTACTTTATCCCAGTTTCTATGAAGGTTTCGGCTTTCCCATTCTGGAAGCCCAACTCAACAATGTTATTCCCATCGTCCTCCAAGCGGAAAATTTCCGAGAGATCGGCGGACGATCCGTTTTGGAATTGATAGATTCAAAAAGCAAACAATTAAACATTGAAAAGATTCTTGAACTAGTCAAGGATTCTGAGAAAAGGGAATCCCTTGCTCAATCCGGCTTGTTAAACGCCGAAAAATACAGCTGGCTCAAATGTGCCGAAAAAACCAGAGAAGTTTTAGTTAATTTCAAAAAGTCTTAATGCATTTTGAGTTGTGTAGGCGGAAACTTCTTCCCAGCTCTCTCCTCTCAACTCCGCAATCTTCTTGGCCACTTCAGGGACATAGAGAGACTCATTTCTTTTTCCTCTGTAAGGAATAGGCGTTAGCCAAGGCGAATCGGTTTCCAGGAGGATTTTATCTTGGGGCAGCGCTTTTAACGGTTCATCATAATTGCGAGCAAAAGTTATTACTCCATTAAAACCGAAATGAAATCCGAGTTCTAAAAATTTTTTCATGACTGCCAAATCGGCGGAAAAACAATGAAGGACTCCTCTGAGCTTGGGATTCTTTTTTTTGGCCGGCGCAAGAATGGAAAACATATCTTCATAGGCATCAAAACCTTCCAATGATCGGCAATGAAGAATCAAAGGTTTGTCTTTCGAAATGGCCAATTCAATCTGTTGACTAAAAACCAATTGCTGTTTTTTCCTTAATTCTTGCTGCTGATCTTCCGGAAATTTTTTTAAATGAAAATAGTCCAAACCCGTTTCGCCAATCGCCACGATTTTCTCGTTGTTGTCAATCAAAGAAGAATAAAATTCCAAATCAAATTCTTCCGCCCGCGTTACAAACTTAACTTTTTCTCCCTTAACCTCTTCTTCAAATTCATCTTCAAAGGTATGAATTGGATGAAGCCCAACCGAAGCGTAAACTCCCCTTTCGTAATCTTTAGCTATCTTAACGGCTCGTTCTGCCGTTTTCGCTTCGGCCGCCACATTGATAAACCAGATATCCCGATCCAGAGATCGCTTCATCGCCTCCTGGGAATCATCCTTGAAAGCGTTAAAATTAAAGTGAGTGTGAGTATCAAAAAATTTCGGAATCATAAGAAATTATTTTCTTAAAAATCCTTCATAATCTCGCATAATCAATTGGCTGTCGATCTGCTTCATCACATCCAAAGCAACAGAGACGGCAATCAAAAGACTGGTTCCGCCCAAGCTGACTGTTTGGATATGGGTAAGCCCTTGAACAATATACGGTAAGACGGCGATTAATCCCAAAAACAAAGCACCGGCCAACGTGATACGATTTAAAATGCGTTGCAAGTATTTCGCCGTGCTCGATCCGGGACGGACTCCGGGAATATAGCCTCCTTGTTTCTGCAGATTTTCACTAACCTTATTCGGATCGAAAGTGACAGTTGTGTAGAAAAAAGTAAAGGCCACGACCAAAATAAAATACAAAATCCCGTGAACCCAGTTGTCTTGAATAAAAGCGGCAAAACTCATCGCCATAGATTTGACTTTGTCGCTCCCGACCACCCCCAAAACATTGGCGATCATATTGGGAACCAAAAGAATCGACATGGCGAAAATAATCGGAATAACCCCGGCTTGATTGACTCTCAGGGGAAGATAGGAGCTCGAGCTAACCATTCCTTTACCGCTAATTCGCCGCGCATAAGTCACCGGAATATTTCTTTGTCCTTCCGTTACAAAAATGACGGCCGCAATAACTAAAATCGAAACAATGGCAAAAGCCGAGTAAGCGAAAAGTTGAGCGCTATCCCAAGTTGCAATTAAATTCTTGATTGAACCGGGAAGCCCGGTAATGATGCCCGCAAAAATTATCATAGAGACTCCATTGCCAATACCCTTCTCAGTGATAAGTTCACCCAGCCACATCAGGAATATGGTCCCCGCGGTAATAATGATTATTGTTCTTGTCAGTTCAAAACCGCTCAAATCATTAATAACATTCTGGCTCTTCAACAAGGTTATCATCCCATAGCTCTGAATCAGCGAGAAAGGGACAGCTAAAACTCGCGTAATCTGTTGAAACTTCTTTCGCCCGGCCTCCCCCTCTTCTCGATACCACTTTTCCACTGCCGGAATAACGACCGTCATCAATTGCATAACAATGGAAGCCGTGATATACGGTCCCACACCCATCATGACCAAAGAGAAATTATCCATGCCCGCTCCGGAAAAAACGTTTAACATTCCAAAAAGCTGATTGTTCTCAAAAAAGGATTGCAAGCGAGAAGTGTTGACCCCCGGCACCGGGATGGCGGCTACCGCACGGAAAACTACCAGCATTGAAAAAACAAAAAGAATTTTGTACCTCAATTCACTCAGCTTCCAGATGCGTTTGATTTTTTCGTAAACTTTCATTCTTTTGATTGTTTGTTACTAGTTATTTTTCGACTCTACGATCTTCTTGATAATTTTACCAATTTTCAAAAAAACCGATTAAAATGATTTTAGTTATTTCACTCTAAACTACTAATTTTTAAAAAACAAATAAATGCCCTCTCCAATAGAATCATCAAGCGAAACTCCTCAGATAAGATATCCTTGGGAGAGTAAGCAAGAAGAGCCTCGGCAACTTCAGATGGCGGAGGAATATGAGGATTTGGCAGAGCCGCAAAAATCAGCAGAAAACCAGTCCACCGGTTCCGATTTTACAATGAAATTTAACAAAGAAGTTCCGGTAGCTGAAAAAGAGGTACCGGCGATGGAAGAAAAAGAGGAGGCCGTGGCAATGAAATTCGAACCTGCACCCGCTCCAATCGAAGAGAAGGAGGAGGAAAAAGTTTTTCTCCTGGAAGAAGAAAAAGAAGAAACCAAAATGATTGACGCCGGTGAAGATCAACCGGAAGAAATAGTCCCCTTAAAAATAAATGTTGGTTCGGATGAACCGTCCGCCCCCGAAAAGCCAACCGGTACTTTGGAAATAAAAATTGGCGAAGAACCGAAAATCGAAGAATCGGCTGTAGCGGAGACAGAAGTCACACCCCCAAAAATAGTTACTCCGGCAGAAACTACTCCCGAAGAAAATGCAAACCCAGCTGTTAATGAAAAGAGTGTTACTGAAACCCCGGAAACTATTCCCAGTAATGAGGAGACTCCTCAAGAAGAAAAATCGGCTGAAGTCGTTGAAACGATTGCCGAGGAGCCCAAAATGGATGCGCAAACCAAAGAAAGGATTGAATTTCTTGGCAAAGAAATTGCCGATCGTTGGGAGGAATATAAGAATGAACCAAATCGCGAGAAAGTCAGCTTAATCGATTTTGAAGAGATGACTGAGAAAACGGCCGAGGAAAAAGACGCTTTGTTGGAAGAATTTCAAACTGCTTTTCGCTCGTTGCTCTTTCGTATCATGATCGAAGAGGAAAAAGAAAAATTAGGTTTGGAAATTTCCAAAACGGAGACACAAAAACCAAACGATAACCCGAGTAATAAAGAGTTTATCAACAACCAACTTGACAATCTGCATTTCGATCCCACCAATCGGGACAATTTCAAACAATATGTTTTTGATATAGTGGAAAATTTAAGATTTAAAAATTTTGAGGAAAAGTACGATCTGGAGAACGCCAAAGCCTATTCAGCGGAAACGGACAAAATGAAAAATATTTCTCGTGACGAACTCGGGCAGCTACTCCTTGATATGGCGAAGGAGTCTATTGATAATTCCGGATCGATCCCAGAAACAGCCGAGCTGGAAAAAATTTATGAAGAAAAATTTGGCGCCTACTTAAAAAATTGCGATCTTTTCGACATTGAAATCATTTTGAAAGAAAACGCGATTATTGCCCAAATGGCGAAAGAGAAAGGAATCCAGAATATCGAATTTCTTACCGCCGCTTTCGAAAGATTCCTAAACGCCAAAAAGATCGAAAAGGAAAGAAAAGTCAGAGAATACCTGAGTAAGAGATTGAAACCGGAGGAAAAAAGCGTCGAGGCGGCTGAAATCACCGGCACAGAAAATCCGCCAGAAGAAACTCAATCGACTATTCAACAATAAATGAAAAAAAGAAAGTCCAAAATAAAAAAAAGGCCTCCGAAAAGGAAAATGAGGAGCAAAAAAAACAAAAAGCTAATTAATTTGCTTGTTTTTTTAGTTGTAGTCGTCTCTTTTTTGGCAATCGCCCTTTGGTACAAAACTAAATTCAAAAAAGAGGATGTCCCGACTGAGAAAGCTCCTTTAGTCAATGAAATAAAAAAAGACACCACCAGATATTCATCTTTGGATAAAGTGGAAAATCAAATAAAAGGTTCAGTCGCGGAAAATCGAAAAGATTTTATGGTTATCGAAGAAATCTTTCCCACTCAAAGAATGATAAAGTTGGGAGCGGAAGAAATAAAAGGTATCAAACTAAAAAAAATCAGCCCGAAGAACACCTCTTCCCTTACAAAAATGGATTCGATTCAAGAAAAAATAAAATCAATCAGAGAGAAAAAAAGTGAGGAACTACAAAAAGACAGCCCGGACAATGACAAAATTGTTTCCTACAATAAGGATATTCTGAATTTACTGAACAGCGATGTACCGGCTATGATTAAAGAAGAAGACGCTAAAATCGAAGATTTCGTAACGGGAAGTAAGATTACTTTCTCTCGACTAAATAAAACCGATTTTGAGTTAGCCGTTTATTCTCCGGAAATGAAAATTTATTTTCCCGATTAGACCATGTTAAGTTAAAAACAAAAATGAACAAGAACTTACTAAAAAAAATTACCCGCCTTACCTTTTTGATACTGCCGCTGACGGTAAGTAACGTTTTCGCCGCCACCGAGGAAAATCATTTTTGCTCTGTTTTCACCGACGAAGGCAAATTAATCCACCGAATTTGCAATGATTCGGGGCCTGTCGCTTTCAAGGCTTACTATCCGGAAGATTTAAAAGTGAAAAGCTTTTCTTGGAATTGCCAAGCGGAAGAAATATCGAATCAAGCCGGCATAGCTAAAAATATGGACGATTCCGGTAGGATAAAATTAATCTCGACCCCTAAAAAAATAGGCTATTTAACTATGTTTAATCAACAAGGCAGTTTATACTATTTTTGGGTTGAGAGAGAAGAGGAGAAAATTGTTCCCTGCGGAGAGTCTAACTGGTTTACTTGTAAAAACTCCGCTGCCGCTTTCTGGTTCGCTTCCTCTGACCAGAGTGGAAATAATTTCAAAGCTAAAAAAATCAGAGATCTTAAGAGTTATCCTTTTAAAGGAGTCTACACTGTTCCCACCGGCAAGGAACTGCTGCTAATCTGGGAAGGGCGAGACGATTGGAACAGTTTATCCTCTCCCGATCAGCTCAATTCTGGAAGGATCAGTTTGAGTGGTCTATCCCTCACGATCAAGAGCGAGGACGACAAAGGAGAATTGGGAGAATTGAAAGACTTAGATGAATTTCGTCTTTTTATGTCCAAAAAATCTCTTCTAACCAAAGATGAAATAGATTTGGATTGGACAAAAATTAACGATAAACCGGTTTCTCTGGATTTGCCAAAGGATAATTTTAAATTGGAATCAATTAATGAGAACTCGGGCGAGGTTTCTCTCTCCCTGGAGATAACCAAAAAGGACGCTGAGGAAGAAGCAGCAGAAGAAACTAACGATGAAGCGAAAAATAGTTCTGCCGACAACGAAAAAGAAAAAACTTGTTTCTACGAAAAACCGGGAATCTACAGACCTTCGTTGAACATAGAATATGAAGATGGAATTAAAATGGTCTGTGCACCGGTTCCAATTGTTGAAGTTAGCAGTAAAATCGGTTGCCAAATTCGAGTCAAGAAAACCGACAGCAAAGACCGCTATGCCGATAAATTAAAAATATACCTTAATGACGACTTTGAAGCTAGAATAGATGGAGAGTGTTTGGATAGTTTTGAACCGAAATGGACAGTCTTTGGGGCCGATTCGGCAAAAAACTCGGATGATTTTTCCAGCCGAAATATTAAACTTAAGCCGATGGCCGGATCCGACCCCTCAGTTGAAGCGGAAATGGAAAACACAGAAACGGGAGAAGTCTTACAATGCAAAGAAGCCGACATAATCGCCCGAGAAAAACTACGCTGGCGCTAATTAGCCTAGAATTCAATCACCTCGAGGCCGGGTAAAGTGCCGTCGCCGATGTATTCCAACATTGCACCGCCGCCGGTCGAAACAAATCCGACTTTATCGAGTAAATCATTTTTTTCCAGCAAAGCGATGGTATCGCCCCCGCCAACCAAACGAGAGGCTTCTTGATTTTGGCTAACCGATCGAGCAATAATTTCGCTACCGACAGCGTATCTTTCATCTTCAAATTTACCGACCGGACCGTTCCAAAGAATTTTTTTCGCGTCCTTGATTATTTCGACAAATTCAAGTGCCGCCTCCTCTGAAATATCAAATTTATTTTCATCGGAGTAGCCTTGAGGAAGTTGGACTTTAGTCATCCAAACATCCGCCTCAGGATTCTCATTCGCATACTTTTCATACTCCAAAGCAATTTTCCCTCCTAAAATTATTTTGTCGTAATATTTTCCCAGCGTTTTCAGAACCGGAACTTTAGTTTCAATTTTTGCACCTCCAACCAAAGCTACGCTTGGACTAATCATCACGGTCATTTTTCTCCAAATCTCACGGCATTCATCAGCCAGCTCCAGACCGGCAAAAGAAGGTAGATAGCTTGATATTCCCGTAATTGAAGCATGCTTTCGATGGCTCGCGCTAAAAGCTTCATTAATAAAGAAATCGTAACCGTCACTCATCACAAAGGCAAACGCCGAATCGCCAGCTTCCTCTTCTTTCCAAAAACGAATATTTTCAGCCAGGTAAATTTTTTCCTGACCTTCTTCTATGTCCCTAAAATAACGACGATAATCTTCATTAAATTCAGGCATGGAAATTTTCTCTCCCCACAGCTTTTCCAGCTCTTCTCTCACCGGGCCAAGACTCATTTCTTTATTGAATTTACCCTCCGGTCGGTCAAAGTGACTGATTAAAACTATTTTTTTCGCCCCGCCTTCTTTAATCAAATTCAAGGTCGGTAAGCTTTGTTTGATTCTAAAATTATTTGTCACTTGGCCGGCTGAAACGGGACAATTGTAGTCTACTCGGACCACAACACTTTTGCCCTCAAAATCAAGGCCTTGAATCGCTTTTCTGATTTCCAGATCTCTGAATTCTTGGAGTTTTGCCATTATATTTTATTAAATATTTATTTATTCGACCGGAGCAACACTCTGAGGCGGAGAACCACTGCTTTGCTGATTCCCTGTCGGATCATTGGCACCGTTTTTTCCTATAATAATTGCATCTATCTGTCTGACGATTATAAAAGCGGAAAGCGAAATAATCAATCCAATAACGCTGGAAACAAATATTTTTTTGCCCAATTCCACCTTACTTTCATCGGCTCCACCCAAAAAGTACATTATTCCACCGATCACAGTCATGATTAAGAAAATAATACCCAGAATAGCCAACAAGAAATTCGAAAGACGAATTAATATCTCTTTGGCCGAAAGATTTTCAAAGCTTAAACTTTTTCCAAGCACAATGTAGTAAGTTTCACTTAAAATAGTATTGGCCAAAAGAACGATAACCATTCCGGCAACCCCTCCCATAAAGGCTTTTTTAGCCACCTTAATCATGCCGTCATTCATAGTCGTTCCCCCGACCGAATAAAGAATTCCGGCCAAAGCGAAAAAGACCACCGCTAATCCACCCACTAAAGTAAGGAAATAGTCTCTTATTTTTTCAGAAAGCTGATTTACGTTATCAACCTCAAGCGGATTTTTGACTTCTATCGTCTCCGCTCCGGCTTGACCGACAAAAAAAGCCAACACAAAAACTGACAGCAAAACAACGGCACCGAAAAGATTAAGAGAGATTCTTTTTATCATTTTTTATTTTTAATGTTTTTGTAATTTTAAATGGGATTTTCAATAATTGCCATTATCGCACTTTTCAGTTTTTCTTTTTCCGCAGCGTCTTCCAAACCATCGTTTTGAATTTTCAAAGCCAGTTGATTTAGCTGCTCCAAAGCCAAATTTTTCTTACCGTTACTCAGAAATTGATAGCTTATGGCCAAATCATTCAACCAAGTATTTCTATTTTGAACTTCTTTCATTCCACCGTTCTTGAAATCACGGCCGATAACAGTAATCAAGCTTTTGATTGAGCTGACGCTCTCAAACTCAAGGCTGGATTCTTCAAAATAATCCTGATTAAAAAATCTTTTTACCTTTAGTTGGTGCTTTCCCACTTTTAATTTCGCTAAATCAAAATTCGCCTCTTCCAATAAAATATCGTCCAACCACATTTGCTTCTTTTCCTCTTTTAAAAAACCGGTTGATTGCCACAAAGATATCTCCGGTTGAATTTTTTTCCAATTTAAGATCTTTTCTCCCGATTTTGGATAAATAAAAGAAATGGTTTTATCGTATTTTTCGGAAATAATTTCCGGTTCAACATTCCCATTATCTTTTCTAGCCAAGACAACCTCCAGCTCAAGATCGATACCCGATCCCAGATATTTTTGAAATTCTCTCTTGACTTTATTTTTTTCCGTTAAAGTCCAAAAAGCAAAATGAACCTCACCCTCTTTTTGACCGGATAATCGCATTTTTATTTTTTGATTTTTCTTTTCGCCGTCAATGGGAAAATCGGCATAAGCAAGCTTTTTGTTGTCAACTAGTCCGCTGCTTTCAATAAAACCGCCCGGAATTTCTTTTTTGGACAGAGAAAGCAAACGGCCAAATTCATCTTCGATAACAATTTCAACCAAGCCGGAAAGACCAAAAATAAAATACTCTATAGAGGTCTTAACCCAAGGATTTTTAGGTTTTATTTTCATTTGGTTAAAGACCAACTCCGCCGCTTTCTCCGGCAAGTCAGCATGACTGCTTGTAATTATCGAGGCTCCACCCAACTCGCCTCCGGCCAAAGCGCTTTTTTCCGTTACTCGGTCATCCCCCTTCAAAACATCTTTAACGGGAGGAAAAGGGTTAGGCTTACCATCCCTCCAATTAAATTCCGTTGCTTCTTCCAAATCCACCGGTATGCTCTCTAACGTCGGTTGGCCGGTTCCGGCCATTAAGTCAACCGTTGTCCGCTCGACTGTTAAAACTTGATCCGCTTTCAGTTCCTCCAGAAAAATATTTTTTTGTTTTTGATCTTTATAACTAATCCTTTTTTCGTTTTTTATATCCGTAAGGTGATCGTAAATAGGCAACATCTCTCCAATTGAAGAGAAATCTTTCCTTATGATTGAACTATACTTTTCCTCCGGATTAAGTGCTTGGCGAAACCAAAGATATAATTCAATCGCTTGACTTTCTTCGGGAAATTCTTCTCCTTCCCAAATCGAGTAAACATCGCTTGAGCCTAAATGGGGAGTCCCAAGAGCAACCAACCGATCAACATCATCACCAAAAAAATCGCTTTGGATATAACTTCTCGCCATTATTCCACCCATACTGTGAGCCACTAAATCGACTTCGAAATGTTCATTTTTAGCTCTGATTTGATCAATTAATTTTTTTAAATATTCTTTGGCGCTCTCTTTGTTACTCATTCTCCAGTCATAGAAACCCCAGAAAAAATTTTCTTCATGCTGATACCCGTTCAAAATCAAATTTTTCACAAAATCTCGATACGCTCCCGTACCAAAAGGGGTCAGAAACCAATAATCATGAAAGTTTTTGTTGAAAAGCTGAAAAGACAAGCTCCCACCGATGCCGGGCAAAAATATAACCGGTATCGGACCTTTATTTTCCCACGGTTTGCTATCAATCGTACCTATTGTCTTTCCCGCTACACTATTACCTCCCTGATTCGGGCCGCCATCCTCCCCCCACCAATTATCCTCCGCGTTAACTTCGATTGTATTTTTATTCTCCAAGGTTAAATTTTCATTTTCATAAAGCTCAGAATTTTTAATAACCAAATCGGTACCCCAGTTGCGAATGGCAGTAATTTTATTCCTTTTTATTATTCCTTTTTCCAAGGTCGCTTTTCCCCTTACCGTCAAAGCCGGCAAGGTTGAAGACCCCTGATTTCCTCCACCCCGCTCCAGAATAAAATTCTTTAAATTGATTTCGCTTTTTGTACCGCTTTCAATAAAAAAATTAAGCGATGAAGCTTGCTTAATCAAAGGATTGGCCGTAAAACGAATTTTTCGCTCTTCTTCACCGAGAGCGATTAACCGACCAAGAACATATATCATAGCTCCGTTATTACCGACCAAAGTTGTTCCCGGCGATAAAGTCAAGGTAGCTCCACTTTCTATTTTTACTTGGCTGCCGTTTAGGATTTTTCTTCCCGACCAAATAACATCCTTATTGATGGTTAAAGAGGCGGGAATTATTTCTTCCGATATCGACGCCGAAGCGTTATTTTCAGAAAAGAAAGAGAAGATTAAAAACACAAAAGCGGACACTAAAAATTTTTTTCTGAACACCTTGAAAATTTAAAAATAAATTATTTTTGACAATCGACAAAAATTCTTCCCGCTTTTTCTCCTTCTTCAATCGAAATGAACCAAATTTTATTTTCTTCTTTTACTCTTTTGGCGTAAGAACAGTCGGCCGGATAGAATTTATTACTCTTGAGACTCCCTACAAATTTTTTCGCTCCAACGTCTTCTTCCGTTTTGATTTTCAGCTCCTCGGATTCGGAAGCTATTTCTTTCTCGTTAAGAATTGTTAAAATTTGATTCTTTTCCTCCTCGGAAATAATATTTTCACTCTCTTTAAATTCACAATCGATTGCCTTATTTCTTAAGAAATAGTCACGGTAGGCATTACCGGCTAAAAATCCGGAGCTAAATAAAATTAGAAAAATAAATCCAAAAATAAAAAATTTTTTCATAATTTAAACATTAAAAAAACCTGACTTTAGAATAGCCAAGTCTCCTTAAAAAAAACTTAAATTCAGATTAAAAAAAATATAGGCTCTTCACACAAACTACTCCGAGATAGGCAAATTGCCCGGCGCCGGAGCGGTTTTGGCATCCAATCGAGGTACGGAAGGAATCTGGACGGTCGGCGTTGGAAAATGAAACAAAGTTGCAATTTCTTCCGAATTAAGAACCGGCGTTTCTCCTTGCATATCTCTGTCTTTAAGCATATCGATCAACCTCCTTTTGCGATAATCTTTTCTTTGGCCACTGGCAAGGAAGAAAGCCGATGTTGTGTAGTATTTATCGGCAAAAAAAGCATTAATGTCACTATTTTCAAACTGCTTGAATGATCCGCCGATAATTCCCGGAATCATATCTCGATAACTTTCCTTGCGAGCAATGTAAGCAAACAGAATCTGCGTATTAAATCCCGGTTTGGCCATCTTAGAATGAATGGCCTTAATTAATTCAAGTTCATGGTGAGGCAAAACTTTCATCATCCCCGATTCCGAAGTATTCACCTCTGATCCAATATTATATTTCTTAAGAGTTGATTCAATCTCTTGCATTGATTCTTTCTTCCAATCGGGCATGGCCGGAACAACTTGCACTTGAATCCAAAGATGTTCCCCCGGCCCGAGTGTTCCCATTGCTTCAAACAGCCCGGAAAGGGGATCAATAAGCTCACCCGTCAATTTGTCCTCGAAATAGGGATAAGTGTTCACCGGTCGTGCCTGACTTTTATCCAATATATATTTTCCACCCCATAAATTCCAATTTTCATCAGGAATTGTGTCCGGTATTGCCTTGGTATAGTCCTCGACTTCGACAATCTCAATGCCGGGAAACTGGCTGTAAAACATTTTTTCTATTAGCAGCTGAGAACGTTTAGGGGTAAAAACATAGAAACCCAGATCCCCTTCATTGCCGGCGATTTCGAAAGAAAAGAAATCTTGAACCGCTCCGGTTGTCAAACCGTCATAGATCGTTATATTTCTGCCCGTTCCGGAAAGACCGGCCAGAACACTCTCCATCGCTTTGGGGTTCACCATAAGATCGCGGGGAATCTTTATTCGCAAAAGTTTTTGATTAATTTTTTCCGCGAAATATCGATTGACAATAAACTTTTGCCAAACCGGTTTGAATATGGCATAGAGAGAGAAAGGCAAAATAGCCCACCAAGTGTATTTGAAAAAAATAAGCAGTAGACCAAGATAATCCATTAAAAATTCTCCCATTGAAATTTGCCTTTAAAATATTTCGGATATTTGTTTTATGGTACAATGGAAATAAAATTTATGAAATAAATTTATGCGATTTGACATCATTACGGTTTTCCCTCACATTCTAGATTCTTATTTTGGCGAGGCCATCATTAAAAGAGGCGTTAAAAGCGGAAAAATAGAGATATTCCCTCACGACCTGAGAGACTTTACTCACGATAAGCATCGTACAACCGACGACACCCCCTACGGCGGAGGAGCCGGAATGCTCATGAAAATAGAACCGATTGCCGAATGTTTAGACGAAATAATCAAGAAATCCCCTTTTGAAAGAAAAGAAATACTGATTTTAATTATGAGCGCCAAAGGAAAACTATTTGATTCCGAAAAAGCCGAAAAGTGGGCGAAAAAATTTTCCCAGATAATTATTATCTGCGGTCGATATGAAGGCGTAGACGAAAGAGTGGTCAAGCATTTGGTCGATCAAGAAATTTCCATCGGCAATTATGTTTTAAGTGGTGGCGAATTGGGCGCCGGTATCGTCGTTGATGCTGTTTCCAGATTTGTACCGGGCGTTTTGGGTAATCCGGCTTCCTTGGCGGAAGAGTCTCACAATTCACAAGCGCTTGAATACCCTCAATACACTCGACCGCCGATTTTTCGAGGTTGGAAAGTGCCGAAGATTCTTCTTTCCGGCGATCATCAAGCGATAGCGGAATGGCGAGGAAAAAAAATAAAAAATTTTCATTCTTAAGAGTTTTTTCGATGCAAAACAAAAAAATAATTTTTCTGACGATCTGGTTTGTTTATTCTCTCGTTTTGCCCTCCGCCTCAGCCTGGATCGAACCAACCACCATTCCGCCCGGAAACAATATCTTTGCACCTATTAATTCTTCCGCTTTTGGACAATCCAAAGTGGGGGGATTGATTTTGAATTTAGGTAATGCCGCTCATGGACTAATAGTGAAATACGGATTAGTAGGAATCGGAACAGACAATCCTCAAGCCAAACTGGATGTGGTCGGAAAAGTCAGAAGTACCGGTCTTGAAGTCAATTCAACTACCGAAGGAGCATTATTACCCAGAATGACGACTACTGAAAGAGATGCGATATCAAGTAAGGTTGAGGGACTATTAATTTACAATACAACTACCAAACAACTGGAAATATATTCTGATGGTGCCTGGAAAGCCAGTGGAGGCAGTGGAGACAG
>CAIUEV010000094.1 GCA_903898335.1 uncultured bacterium
TCTATCTTAAAGCGACCGTCTTGAGGCAAACGATGCTCATCCAATTTTAAATTGGCCAAGACTTTTATGCGCGCAATAATGGCCGGAAAAACCTCTTTTGGCAAGAACATAACATCATGCAATATACCGTCAATGCGGTAGCGGACTACCACTTCTTTTTCTTCCGGTTCAATGTGAATATCACTTGCTTGTTGCAAAATCGCATGTTTTAGCAAAACGTCAACGATTTTAATGACTGGCAGTTCCTCCGCTCTTTTTTTGAGCAAGTCCAGCTCCTTATCCACCGAGTTTTTACCGGCTACGGTCGGATTTTTAGCCTGATCGGCCACGGCGGCGAATTTAACATTTTCGTTGATTATTTCACCAAATTCAGCCTTGAGAGATTTCTGATATTGAGTCAGAATATGCTTAATGGATTTCTCAGAGGTCAAACAGGGAAGAATTTTACTTTGCGTTTTTTTACGAATAAAGTCGATTGTTTGCAAATCTTCCGGATCAAGCATAGCCACCTTGATTTTTGTTCCTTCCTTCTCGAAAGCGACAATGTTGTGCTTGCGAGCAATCGGCTCGGGAATGATGGCTAGAACCTCCTTGGTTACATACTGATTTTCCAAATTGACAAAGGGAATTCCCAACAAATACGCATAAGTTTTACGCAATTGTTCCTCTTGAATCAGACCTTTTTCCATCAAAACGGTGCCCAGTTTTTTCTTGGTGTCTTCCGCCTCGATGGCCGATTCTTCCAAGAAAGAAGCGGGAACGATTTCCGATTCCAGCAAAAATCCCTTTAACTGTTTGTCACTAATAAACATAGGGTTGAAATTTTATATTTCTTAAATTTTCCTTTTTGATTAGAGCTCCGTTGATCGGGCGGCTTCGGCAATGCTGGTTTCTCCATTAACGACCCTGATGGCCGCATCCTGGGTCATCGTCAGCATACCCTCACTGATAGCCTGGCGTTCAATTTCCGAAGTGATCATGAAGCGGGAAACCATTTCTTCCAGGGTCGGGCTCATCACCATTATTTCGGCTACCGCAATTCGGCCGGAATAGCCCAAGTTTTTACATTTCTCGCAGCCCACCGGTTCAAAAAGCTTCTCTACACCGGCCGGAACTTCAACGCCGGAAGCCTTGCTTACCGTGGCTAGAACTTCTTCCAGCTTGCGTTTATCGTTATCACTCGGAACGACTTCTTTTCTGCAATGCGGGCAGAGTTTCCTCAAAAGACGCTGAGCCATCATGGCATTAGTCGAAGTGGCGATGTCGGTCGGATCGATATTCATATTGATTAAACGCTGAATCGAGGCAACGGCGCTGTTGGTGTGTAAAGTTGAAAGAACGAGATGCCCTGTTAATGAGGCCTGAATAGCGATTTTAGCCGTTTCTTCATCTCGAATTTCCCCAATCATCATAATATCCGGATTTTGACGCAAGAGGGCTTTGAGCGCATTGGCAAAATCGTAACCCTCCTCCGTGGACACTTGAGTTTGGAGGATTCCCGCCAAACGATACTCAATTGGGTCTTCCACAGTGATAATCTTTACTTCCGGTTTATTGAGACGATTGAGTAAGGAGTATAGGGTAGTGGTTTTTCCCGATCCGGTCGGTCCGGTGTTGAGAATAATACCGTTTGGCTTCTCAATTTCGCGTAGCAATTTTTCCAACAATTGAGGTCTGAAACCGATTTTTTCCACTTCTAACGCTCGCGCCGATTTATGAAGCAATCTTAACACCACGGTTTCTCCGTAACCACCGGTAATGATTGAGACTCTGACGTCAATCTTGGTGTCGGCAATGTCGTTAATACGAGTTTCCAACGCTATGCCGAAACGACTGTCCTGAACGGCCTCGTGCGAATCGGTCTTGAAACCGGAAAGCAGTTTTATTTGAGAAAGTATCGGCAAATAGTCTTGCGCTTTAATGTCCGTAATATCCTCCAAAATACCGTCAATTCGATAGCGAATTTTGATTAAATCTCCCTGCGGTTCCATGTGAATGTCGCCGGCGTCAAAGGCCAAACCTCCGGCCACCACATAATTAAGAATTTCTTTATTGCTGGCCTTTTGGATCAAAGAAGCCATTTTCTTCGCATCGAATCCGCATTCCAGCGTTTCACCGATTTGTTTTTTATCCACTTTGAGCTGCAGGGAAAGCAGTTGGGTCATAATTTTTTCGTAAACTTCCTGCAAATATTGACCGGCGCCGGTTGTTCTTTCCACTTCGTCCATTGAAGTTATGCCTTCGGAAGCCTTCAAAATACCGTCCTGAAGCATTGTAATCATACCCGATTCCATCGCGGCCGCCAAAAGATCGGTGGCGGGAGCCATCTCCAACACCAATTTTTCCGTTTCTTTGTTGATTTCAAAAACTTCAAAAATACCGATTTGTCCCTTATAGCCTATGCCTTTACAGCGAGGACAGCCTTTGGCTCGAAACAATGTATTGATATTCTTGGGAATTTCTACGCCCGCTTTCGGTGAAATTATCGAAAGAAAACGACTCATGCTTTCCAAGGTTTCCTTGGCCGGTACATACTCTTCTTTGCAGTAAGGACAGAGTTTTCGCACTAAACGCTGAGCGATAACACAATTAACCGAAGGAGCAATCAAGGTCGGTCGAATGCCCAAGTCAATCAACCGGGGAATGGCGCCGGAAGCGGAATTGGTATGCAAGGTGGAAAAAACCAAATGGCCGGTCAAAGCGGCGTGGACCGCAATATCTCCCGTTTCCTCATCTCGAATTTCTCCCACGAGAATGGCATCCGGGTCCTGACGCACGATGGAGCGCAGACCGTTGGAAAAGTCATAACCTTTTTCCTTGTGGACTTGAGTTTGAGAAATACCCGGCAAACGATATTCGATCGGATCTTCAATGGTAATAATCTTTGTATCCGGGCTATTAATCCGCATCAAACAGGCATAAAGAGTGGTGGTTTTTCCGGATCCGGTCGGTCCGGTGTTGAGAATCATGCCATTCGGTTTGCTTAATTGGCTAATCAGCTGATCAAAGGCTCGCCCCCGCAGACCCAAATCTTCCAATTTCAAGCCTACCGCGTCCTGATTAAGCAACCTCATAACCACGTTCTCTCCGTAATTACCGGGCAAAATCGAGACTCTCACGTCAATCTCCGTCGAAGTGGTTTTAATGGTAAAACGTCCATCCTGAGCTCGATCGCGAATGTTCAGTTTCAGGCCGGAAAGCATTTTTACTCGAGACAGAACGTAAGGATAGAAATTATAGGGGATATGAACAATATCATGAAGCACGCCATCCAAACGATATCGAATGCGAACGTCCTCCTTCTGCGGCTCGGTGTGCACGTCGCTCGCTTCCAATTTGATGGCGCCGGCGATAATAACATTGAGAACTTCGGTGGTCGGCAATTCTCTGATTCTCTTCTTTAAGTCAACAAGCTCTTTGATGTCATTTTCAAATTTTTCCAAATCTTGACCGGAAAGAGTCATAGCCATCTCCTCAAGAGAGGTGGATAAGTTCGCCTGTTTGTATCGATCCAGCGCCCTTTCCAGACTGGTCTTGGAAATAATATAAATCTTGCAATTATAGCCTTCTTCTTTCTCCATCTTTTCAAGCACCTCCCGAGTGTTCGGATCTTTCGGCTCCACCACCCCAACCTTCAAATCACGTCCCGCCTTTTGAATCACCACTAGATTTCCAAAGCGCGAAACTTCTTCCGGCAGAGTGCTGATAGTCTCTGTTCCCACCGGAAAAATGTTCAAATCCAAATAAGGCAGACCCAGGCCGGCCGCTTTAATGGCCGCCTGTTCCTCCTCGGAAATGCGACTCAAGCGTCGAGTAGTGTCTCTCAGAGTAATCTCCTGAAATTCCTCTCTCCCCTCCGAGCTGATTTTTTTTGAAAAAGCCATATTTGTTTTTTACCTAATCGGTTGTTATTTTTTTTATTTTAGCATAGATTTAATTAAACAATCCAATTTATGCGGATTGTTTTTGCGGGTATAGTATATCGGTAATACATGGCCTTCCCAAGGCTAAGAGACGGGTTCGACTCCCGTTACCCGCTCATTTTTCTCTCTCGGGCATTTACATTGCCGAAATAGTATGTTAGACAAGCTGTTCCGATTCAATAGACCGTTTCGGCTATTGATCGACAAAGCACTTTTAATCTCAGCAAAAAGGAGAGCCCTATGAATAGGAAACCGGAAATATCAGATCATTTTTGGGAGTTGGTCCTGAGAGCGATCAATCGGATGGAGGAGCTCGAGCTGGATGAGATTTCAGTCAAAGGAGCTGAAGGAATCATTGTTTCTCGGGAACCGAAAAATGGAGATAATCTTGAGCTGATTGATGTTCTCGAAATCAAAGGAGGAAAAATGATGATAAGTTATATTCTTTACTATGTAAACGATTGCAAGGAATAGTCTTTTTTCTCCCACAAACTTAAGACAGGCCCAAGCCTGTCTTTTTTTTGCTTCAAATGAAAAACTGTGTTTTGATGGAGACAGGAAAAATGATTGCACTTATCTGGACGGTCCGCCTCGGCGGGCCATTTTTTATAAAGATAAGAAATCATGGAGAACTAATTATTTAATATACTAGAATGACTGACCAAAGTTTTTATTCAGGCAGCCAAACCGGCCATCTCAGTGAATGGGGATCGGCAATTGCTCAAATCTGTGAAGAGAAAGGCATTGACCAAGAAATTATTATTGAAGTAATCGAAAGCGCTCTTTCCGCCGCCTACAAAAAGGAGACGGGTCGCAAAGGTCGTATTGTCCGAGCCGATTTTAACGATCAGTCCGGCGCCGGCAGTTTTTTCGAAATCTACCAGGTAGTCGACAAGAAAGACCGTGAATTTGCCGAAAAGGAAGAAAGTTTCGAGTTGCCTAAACCCGACAAAAAGAGAAAGATTAAAATTTGGAAAGAGGAAAATCTTGAAGACAAAGACGAACCGACGGAAGTCGCCGAATCGGAAGAGGAGGAAAAGAAACCTTTTTTCAGACCGGAACGAGAAATTTTAGTTGAAGAAGCTAAAAAACTTTTACCCAAAATAAAGAAAGGTGAATATTTGGCCATTCCCGTTTCCGCACCGAAAGATTTTGGTCGTATTGCCGCCCAAACAGCCAAACAAGTTATCTTGCAAAAAATCAAGGAAACAGAGAAGAACATTATTTACAGTGAATATTCTGAAAGAGTGGGAGAAGTTTTGCCGGGAACCGTTCAACGCGTTGAAGGTTTCCAAGCCCACATCGATTTGGGAAAAACCATTGCGTTGTTGCCCCGAAAAGAACAGGTAGTCGGTGAACGCTATGAGCAAGGTCAAAGACTTAAGGTTTACATCTTGCGAGTCGATTCCGAATCCAGAAACACAATGGTAATTGTTTCTCGTACTCATCCCGGCCTGGTTGAAGGACTTTTTAAACTGGAAGTTCCGGAAATTTTCGCCGGTGTCGTCAACATCCACAAAGTGGTAAGAGAGCCGGGTCAAAGAGCTAAAGTGGCCGTTTGGAGCGAAGATCCCAGCGTCGATTCGGTCGGATCTTGTATCGGACAAAGAGGAACTCGCGTTCAAGCCGTTACCGATGAGCTGCGCGGTGAAAGAATCGACCTGATTAATTACAGTGAAGACCCGATGATTTTCTTGGAAAGAGCGCTTTCTCCGGCTAAAGTCAGAAAAATTGAAGTTACCGACGAAGAAAATCGTCGTGTTCGAGTTTTGGTTGATAAGGATCAGCAAAGTATCGCCATCGGCCGCAGCGGGCAAAATGTTAGATTAGCTTCTCGCATTACCGGCTGGGAGATTGATATTGAAGTTTGGAATGGAAGCGAAACCGTAGAAAACACGGAAGTGAAAACGGAAGAAGTTCCAAAGCCGGTCGCGGAAAAACCGGAAGAAGTTTTAACTGAGATGCCGAGCGAAGAAATCAGTGAAGAGCCAAAAGCAGAAGAAAAAGAGTAAAATCAGGTTTTTTCTAAGAAA
>CAIUEV010000095.1 GCA_903898335.1 uncultured bacterium
GCTATTTTCCGCTCAAAGCTTCCCACAAAAATTTTCCCGTGAAACTGGTGGAGTGTCGCATAATATCTTCAGGGGTGCCGGCGGCTACGATTTTGCCTCCGCCCGCTCCGCCTTCCGGTCCAAGATCGACAATATAGTCGGCCGTTTTTATGACATCCAAATTGTGTTCAATAACAATTACAGTGTTGCCCGCATCGACCAGTCGGTTGAGAACGGCTAATAGTTTTTTAATATCTTCAAAGTGTAGTCCGGTCGTCGGTTCGTCTAAAATGTATAAAGTTTCTCCCCTGCCCCGTCGGCTCAACTCCGAGGCCAGTTTGATACGTTGCGCTTCTCCTCCGGACAAAGTGGTGGCCGATTGACCGAGGTTAATATAGCCGAGACCGACTTCTTCTAGGACTTTCAGCGGTTCATGAATCTCGCGGAAATTTTTGAAAAATTCTTTGGCCTCGCTGACTGTCATGGCGAGCACATCGGCAATATTTTTTTCTTTGTAACGGACTTTGAGGGTCTCGCTGTTGTATCTTTGACCTTTGCAAACATCGCACGGTAAGTAAACATCGGGCATAAACTGCATTTCTACTTTGATAAAGCCTTCGCCTTTACAATTTTCGCAACGACCGCCGGCGACATTAAAGGAAAATCTGCCCGGGGTGTAAGCTTTGACGCGCGCTTCCTTGGTCATTGAAAAAATTTTTCGAATGGGGGTGAAGAGTCCGGTGTAGGTGGCCGGATTGGATCGCGGGGTGCGGCCGATCGGTGATTGGTCAATCATGATGACTTTTTTAAGATTCTCCAAACCGGTGATTTCTTTATGTTTGCCCGGTCTTTCCAATGAGCGCATAATTTTTTGCGAAGCGGCTTTGTAGAGAATATCTTCAACGAGAGTAGATTTACCGGAGCCGCTGACACCGGTGACGCAAGTGAAAACACTCAGTGGAAAACTGACGGTCAAATTCTTGAGATTATGTTCCTCCGCATGTTTTATAGTTAGTAGCTTGCGATTTTTTAGACTGCGTCTTTTCTCCGGCACTTCAATTTTTAAATCGCCCTTGAGATATTTGGCCGTTAAAGATTTTGGATTAGCTAAAAAAGTTTGAAGTGGGCCTTCGGCCACAATCTCGCCGCCCGCTTTGCCCGCTTCCGGCCCGATATCCACCAAATAATCGGCATTACGCATTGTCTCCTCATCGTGCTCGATGACAATCAAAGTGTTGCCTAAATCTCGTAGCTGCAACAAAGTCTGTAGTAAGCGTTCGTTGTCTCTGGAGTGTAGACCGATTGATGGCTCGTCCAAAACATAAAGCACACCGACCAGCTGAGAGCCGATTTGTGAGGCCAGTCGAATTCTTTGAGTCTCTCCACCGGCCAGAGTAACGGCGCTTCTGCCTAAATTAAGATAGCCGAGGCCGACATTTTTAAGAAAGCCCAGACGATTAATAATTTCCTTTAAAATTTGATGAGCAATAATTTTTTCTTTCTCGTTCAGGATGAGCTGGCCAAAAAAATCCAAAGTTTTTTCGATATCGGTTGCGGAAACTTCGGCAATATTTTTTCCGCCGACGGTCACAAGTAATGATTCCTTGCGATATCTGGAGCCGTGACAGAGTGGGCATGGTCGATCGGCCATGTATTTTTCGATATCGGATCGTACGGCTTCGGAGTCGGTTTTGAAATATCGGTCTCGCAAAAATCCGGCCGCACCGCGCCAGTTAATATTGAAAGTCCACATACTGCCCGTTTTCGATTTCAGTTTGACGGGGATTTTCGGCGCCGGATCTTCGCCGCTAATCATAACTTGCTGCTGCCATTCGGAAAGATTTCGAAAAGGAGCGTTCTCGGGAATGCGATAATATTTGGCCGCGGAATTGATAATTGTTCCGTAGTAATTGGTTTTTTTGTAACTCCAAGGAAGCAAAGCACCTTCGGCAATAGTTTTACTTTTGTCCGGAATAACCAAGTCGATATCGATTTCCTTTTTTGATCCGAGACCTTCGCATTCGGGGCAGGCGCCGTACGGATTATTGAAAGAAAATAGTCGCGGTTCCAATTCGGGAAATTCAATTTCGTGTTCCGGACAGGCCAGCTTTTGGTTGAAAGTTTGAGTTTTTTTAGCGGAGACGATTTTGACAATTCCATCGGAAATTTTGAGAGCTGTCTCAACCGCCTCAAAAATTCGGGAAAAATTTTCCGTTCTGATTTCCAGCTCGTCGATTAAAATATCAATATCATGTTTCTTGTAGCGCGCCAGAACGATGGCTTCGCGTTCCTCTTTTTTTGAAATGTCCACTTCCCTTTTGTCCACGACGGCCGAGTCGAAGCCTCGATTGGCAAAGTCTTCCAACAAAGTTGAGTACTCTCCCTTTCGGCCTCGGACTACCGGTGAAAAAATTTTAACTTGACCCGCTTTTTCGAAATCCAAAACTCGATCGACAATTTCGTCGATGGTCATTTTTTTGATTTCGCGACCGCAGATGGGACAGTGCGGGATGCCGATTTTAGCATAAAGAAGCCTTAAATAGTCGTGAATTTCCGTGACTGTGCCGACAGTGGAACGCGGATTGTGCGAGCTGGATTTTTGATCGATCGAGATGGCGGGGCTAAGACCCTCGATATAGTCCACGTCGGGCTTTTCCATCTGACCCAAAAATTGGCGGGCGTAGCTGGAAAGACTTTCCAAATAGCGACGCTGACCTTCGGCGAAAATCGTGTCAAAGGCCAAAGTCGACTTACCGGATCCACTGAGGCCGGTAAAAACAATCATTTTATTTCTGGGTAAAGTGAGGTCGATATTTTTTAAATTATTTTCTCGTGCCCCCTTGATGACAATATTTTCCATAATTTTTTACTTATAAACTCCTTGCCGATGACCGACTTTAACTATAAGGACAATTAACTTTAGAAATCATCCCATTGCCAGCTTTAAAAGGCTTTCTTTAATTTTTTTATCGCTTGTTTTGTATTTTGAAGCAAATATAACTTCTTCCGAGTAGTCTATGTCATCAAAATAAACCAAAGATTCTCGGAATATTTTTTCGTTGAACTCATTGCCAAAGATATTTTCCGCTTTTTTCACTATCTCCGTCAAAGAGTGGAAACTATTGAGTATACAGAACAAATCAACATAGTCCTTCCATTTAGCTCTTCGAGAAATGGTGTAAGCTTTCATCGAGCTAAGGGTTAAAATATCCGGCGCCTTAAGTTTTTTGTCTATAAAATCAGTGCTGATTTTAAATGGGTAATGGAGAAAAGTTATTTTTACTTTCTCTACAATAACCGTAAACTGATCTTGTTCGTCCATTAAAACTTTTTCAATTGAATACCCCGCCCTTTTTATTGAATTTCTTATTTTTAAATTATCGAATTCTTTTTCTGAGAAAAGATCGAAATCTATTGATTTACGATGACCAACCTGCAAAGCTAAAGCGGTTCCGCCCGCCAAATAAAAATCCTTTAAAAAAAATTCAATTAGAGGAAGTATTTTTTTTTGCCGAGAGTTGAGAATTTTCTTATACATACTTTTCAAAATAAAGAGTAAAGTATTTCTTAGTTTTGCTTGAGTAACTGCACCTTTTTTTCTTTATTTGGCTTCTGAAAACAGAGGCTATTTTTTTTAGCCCTAATATTTTTACTAAAATTTGAAAGTCTCTCCAGTCTCCATATTTAAGACATGCCTCAATAATAGAAGATTCGCTTAGCTTTCTGGGATTTTTTACATCCCAAACTAAATATTTTCTCTTTTCAATAAAATTATCCAATACCATTTTAGCTGTCAAAAAATAAAGATCACAGCTTTATACTATCATATTTTTTGATTTTTTCAACCTATTTCCCCTTTTGCAGTTTGCGTAGTTCTCCGATCTCATCTCGGATGAAGGCAGCTTTTTCGAATTCCAAATTGCGAGCCGCTTCTTTCATTTCCGCTTCTCTTTGTTTAATGTAGCTACCAATGTTCTCCAAGCTGGCTAGACGAGTGAAGTCTTTGTTCTTGGAGAGAGCGGTGCCTCGGTCGGTAATCGACTTGATTTGTTTTTTGATGGTTTGCGGAGTGATATTGTGTTTGAGATTGTAAGCAAGCTGTTTTCGACGACGCCTTTCCGTCTCTTTAATAGCACGTTTCATCGATCCGGTAATGCTATCGGCGTAGAGAACAACTCGGCCGGCAACGTTACGAGCGGCGCGCCCGATGGTCTGAATCAAGGAAGTTTCATTGCGTAAAAATCCCTCTTTATCGGCATCAAGAATAGCAACCAAAGAAACTTCCGGTAGGTCGAGACCTTCTCGAAGTAGGTTTACGCCGATCAGGACATCAAAATCGCCTTTGCGCAATTTATTCAAAATATCAATTCTCTCCAGAGTGTCAACATCGGAATGAATGTAACTGGATTTGATTTTTTTCTCTCGCAAGAAAGCGGAAAGATCCTCGGCCATTTTTTTGGTGAGAGTGGTGACAAGAGTTCTCTCCCCTTTTTCATTGTTAGCCTCGATTTCGGTGACAACATTTTTTACTTGATCAGTGGCGGGGCGAATTTCTATTTCCGGATCGATGAGGCCGGTTGGTCGAATAATTTGCTCCACTACAGACTCCGATTTTTCTTTTTCATATTTGGCGGGAGTGGCGGAAGTAAAAACCAGTTGGCCGATTTTTTCTTCGAACTCCTTGAAATGCAGAGGGCGGTTGTCCAGAGCGCTGGGTAGGCGGAAGCCGTTCTCGATCAAAGTTTTTTTGCGGGAGCGATCACCTTCGTACATACCGCCGACTTGAGGCACGGTAACATGTGATTCATCAATGACCATCAAAAAATCTTTGGGAAAGTAATCAATTAAAGTATAGGGCGCTTCACCTTCTTGTCGGCCGGACAGATAGCGAGAATAATTTTCAATGCCGTTGCAATAGCCGATTTCTTTGATCATTTCCAAGTCTTGCAGAGTGCGTCTTCGGATCCGCTCCGCCTCCAAAATTTTTTTGTGGCGTTTAAAAAATTTCACTTGCTCCTCCATTTCTTTTTGAATGGCCACAAGGGATTCATTGATTATCGGCTCGGGGACGACGAAATGTTTGGCCGGATAGATTAGGGCTTTATCTATAATCCCCAATTCTTCGCGTGAAAAAAGATCGTATTCGGAAATCTCTTCAATCCGACCATTTTTAGCTTTAACGCGAGTTACCACTTCCCTTCCCGTTGGTACAATCTCAAAATTTTCACCGCGGACGCGAAATTTTCCGCGGCTCAAAAGGTCGGAACGATCAAAATGATTGTCCACCAACTGTTTAATGGTAGTTTCTCGATCGATCGGCTGACCAACTTGAAAATTCAAAGAAATATTTTCATAAAATTCCGGTGAACCCAAACCGTAAATACAGGAAACGGAAGCAACAACAATTACATCTCGGCGCGAAAGCAATGAAGAAGTTGCTGAATGTCTCAATCTGTCGATTTCCTCGTTAATTTGCGCTTCTTTTTCAATGTAGGTGTCCGTTCCCGGCATGTATGCTTCCGGCTGATAGTAATCATAATAAGAAACAAAATATTCAACGGCATTTTTTGGGAAGAAAGTACGAAACTCTTGTGTTAGTTGGGCGGCCAAAGTCTTGTTGTGAGCAATGATCAAGGTCGGCTTTTGGACAGCTTCAATCAATTTAGCCACCGTAAAAGTCTTTCCGGAGCCGGTCACCCCGAGGAGAGTTTGAAAACGCAAATTTTTTTTGACTCCCTCCGCCAGCTTTGCAATCGCTTGAGGCTGATCGCCGGCCGGAGCAAAATCCGAATAGACTTTAAACATAAAAACTAATTATTGGCCATTAAATACAAAATATTTCGATGCTCGGAGGCTTTAAAAGAATTAAGAGTGAAAAGCTTCTTGCCGATTTGCTCGTTACTGATAAAATTACCGACCGGAGAAAGATTTTTTTCAGCTTCATGAAGGATTTTCTTTCTCAGTCCTGTTTTCCGCCCGGCTAACTTTCCGACCACCAAAAATTCTAATTTTACATCCAAGGGAAGTTTAGCGTAGTATGTTTTTAATAAAATTTCCAGCTCGATAA
>CAIUEV010000096.1 GCA_903898335.1 uncultured bacterium
AGTATCAGAAAAGGAAACTGTCAAGCGAAAAAACGATTTCTTAAGTAAGTTTATTATTAAAACATAACCCCTTGTCCGCAGGACCAGAAAGGTTTTTCAGCCTTGATTAGAGTCTTGATGCCACCCTGACCGTCAACCCAGTATCTCTCGGCGTAAAATCCGGCCGGGAAAGCTATTGTTGAATATATCCAATCAACAGTGAATCCGTTATCGTTTTTTTCAGCTCGGCTGATCGGTTTTTCTTTGGGTAAATCGAAATTTTCTCCGGTAGCCGCTGACTTGCAGCCGACTTCGGAATAGTCACTCTCAGTCCAAATCGTGGTACGAGCTCTGTCATAGCTGCTTTTTCCGGCTTTACTCATCAAGAAATCAATATAATTGAGAGCATCTTTTTCTGTCTCGATACTGAAAAGGTCTTTCCGATTATCATCGTTAACGATAAAAAATCCTTTATTGGTCTCAGCAACCGCTTCGTAGACGGCATCTCCGCCGACTAGCATCTTCGGTACCATAGTGATTTTAACTTTTTTATCTTTAATTTTTAGTGGGATATCGAGTGTTTTATTTCCAAGTCCGATCTTTTCCGCCTCTTCTGCCGGCAAAAGTTCCGGCTGAGAACTGACGAAATCATTTAAACTCTTTATTTCGGATGAATTTTTGGTACTGTTTGTCGCCGGTTGTTTGAAATAAACAAAATAAGTGGCAGCGCCTAAAAACAGTATGATTAAGCCCATCAAAATCAAAATCAAGCTGACACTTTTTTTGGGTATCAAGGTTTCTTGATCGTTTTCGCTGTTCATTTTTAATTTTTATTTTTAAGTTTTGAAAAATTTATTTTACAGAAAGCTAAGGATTGAACTCCCGACAAAAAATAAAGCCAAAACAATCGTTGAGTATAGAAGCCCTTTCTCCATGCCTCTTTTGGTGTAAAATGAGCCGCCAACCCCATCTCCGCCCAAGATGCCGCTGGCACCCCCTTCTCGGTTCTGTAATAATATTGTTACGATAAGTAAAACGGAAGAGATAATCTGGATTATCGGCAGTACTTTTTCCAACATCTTTTTCGAATTATAAAATTAGCTTTAGTTCGTCCGTAATCATACAATCTAAATTTGAAAATTCAAAATTTTCTCTTTTTGGTTAAACAGAAAATAGATGTTAAATTAACCAAAGATAGGTTTTTGAAAAATAAAGACTATAAAATGAAAACAAAAGAATCGGGATTTTATTTTTTAATCGGCATTCTATTGCTTTTTGGGGTGGCCGTTTACCGGATGTTCGCTCCTTTCATAATTGCGCTGGTAACCGCTTTTGTTCTGTGGCAATTACTTGAGCCGATGTTTGAAAGAACCGTTAGTGTGGTTAGAAACAGAAGGCTGGCTTCTCTAATGTCCTGTTTGGTCATAGTGGCTTTAGTGATTGTTCCTTTGGCTTTTGTCGGAACTATAGCTACGAAAGAGGCGATTAATCTTTATCAGAATTCTGATTATGAGGCGGGATCAGTTCTGGATTTTGAAAAGAAAATAATAGATTTTGTGGCTCGGAACTTTGTGATTAATGGCTTGACTGACGGTCAAAGTATCGATTCTATAGGCTCTGAACTGAATTTGGGGGAAATAGCCAAAAAAGGTCTTGAAATAGGCATGAATCTCCTCAAATTTGGTTACGAACAGACTACTCAGATTCTGTTCATGACATTTATAATGCTTTTTGTGCTTTACTATCTCTTCTTGGAGGGGAATAATTTTGTCGCCTATATTTTTCGATTGTCGCCGCTTAACGATAGGGAGGAAAACATGCTTTGGAGTAAAATGCTGTCTATGACCAAAGCAACGATCAAGGGAACATTGTTCATCGGCTTGATCCAAGGTGTTATGGGCGGGATCTCTTTCTGGACGTTGGGTGTCGGCGCTCCGTTTTTATTGGGTGTTATCATGGCAATTTTTTCCGCCCTGCCCTTAATTGGCCCGATAGCCGTCTGGTTGCCGGTAGTCATATGGTTATTGGTTGGGGGGGAGACGGTAAAGGCTCTGATTCTTCTTTTTATCGGAAGTCTCGTTATAGGCTCTGTTGACAATTTATTGAGGCCAAAGTTGGTCGGCAAGGAAACGGCCTTGCATCCGATTTGGGTTTTGATTGGTACTTTAGGGGGTATAATGCAATTCGGAATAATGGGATTTGTTATCGGGCCGGTTATTATGACAATCTTTATTGCCCTTTTGGAAATGTTTGAGAAAAAAATAAAAAACAAAAGACTTAATCCAAGTTAAAAAAAGTTTATGGCTAAAAGAAAGGATGATCTTACAAAAATAGTTTGTACTATAGGACCCGCTTCTGAAAAAAAAGCGGCTTTAGAGAGTTTGATCAGAGCGGGAATGGACGTAGCGCGTCTGAATTTTTCTCACGGTTCTCACGACTGGCACCTGGAAACAATTGTTAATTTAAGGCGTTGTGCCTATAAACTAAAGAAAAACTTGGCAATTTTAGCGGACATTCAGGGGCCAAGAATCAGAATTTCCGACTTGGAACTGGAGGGAAAAAAATTTGCTGAAATGGAGCTGAAAAAAGGGGAGAGAATTTTATTAAAAAATAAAAAGATATTCAAACAGCTACCCGGCTATTTGGACAAACATATCCGTTTAGATTCTCAAGTAGCTCTTATTGACAAACTCAAGCAAGGCGATAGAGTCTATTTGGATAACGGCATGATCGAGCTGGTGGCCAAACATCGACGAACAGAATTCGGTTTCGAAATGGAAGTGATGAACAATGGCAAAATAAAGACTCGCAAAGGTATAAATTTTCCCACCCTAGCTAAATATATTCCTTCATTTACCGCTAAGGATCAAAAAGATTTGGTTTTTAATCTGAAGCAGGGGGTGGATTTTGTTGCGCTTTCTTTTGTCAAAGACGCCAAGGATATTACCGATTTGCGTCGCAGAATGGAACGAGTCCTCGGTAAGAAAACCGGTTTGCCCCTAATTATCGCTAAGATCGAGACGGTAACAGCCCTTCAGAACTTGCGTGAAATTTTAGAGGTAACCGATGGAGTCATGGTGGCGAGGGGAGATATGGGAGTTGAAGCGCCACCGGAAAAAGTGCCAATTTATCAAAAAATAATTATCCGACATTGTATCAAAAAGGGAATCCCGGTTATTGTAGCGACCAATATGCTTGAGTCAATGACGGATTTTCCTCGTCCGACTCGAGCGGAGCTGACCGATGTTGCCAATGCTGTTATTGATCGTTCTGACGCTGTAATGCTTTCCGGGGAGACGGCTAGCGGGAAATATCCGTTGCGTTCGGTTCAGATGATGAGTAAAATCGTCAGGATTACCGAGAAATCACCCTTTGACGATCTGAATAGGATTCCGGAGTTGGATAAAAAAAGAAAAAAACCGGCGAGTGATTTTGTGGAAATGGCCGCTCAAAGTATTTATAACGTTTCGGTCAATTCTGATCCCAAGGCGATAGTAATGAAGAATGTCCCGCCCAGTCTGATCAAGTCAGTCTCTAATTTGAGACCGGGAATGCCGATCTGGTGTTTTATGGGCAGTCACAATTCTTGGAGTCGGAAGTTGGTTCTTTGGCGAGGAGTTAAACCGTTTTTTTCAGAGACCAGCCTGGATTTGAATGTTAAAAAACTAAATAATTTTCTTTTGATTGAGGGTAAAGAAGAAAAGGGAAAATGGAAATTTACCTTTAAGATAAAGCATAAAACGCTTTAGATATTATTTTCTATACTTTTTTTAATCTGGATTTAAGTTTTTTTTAAGGGTCATGTGCAAGACTGCTGGCGTTAGACGTTCGATTCTTAGCTTCCTACCGAACGTCTTCCTTCGCTAATTACTTATTTAATTTGATGAAAAGCACGAGTAGGATAAAATCTTGCGCCATCATCGGTCTTGATTCGGTTGTCGTTGAAGTGGAAACAGATTTTTTTGCCGGCAGTCACAAATTTAATATTGTCGGTTTACCCGATACGGCAATTAAAGAGTCTCATCAAAGGGTCAGCTCGGCGCTCAAAAATTCCGGGGCGATTCCACCTCACAAATTGGGGGTGGTGGTGATAAACCTGGCACCGGCCGATCTGCGTAAAGAGGGGGTCGTCTACGATTTACCTATTGCTATAGGGCTTTTGGCGGCCAGTCATCAAGTGCCGCCCGAGAACCCGATTTTTTTAGACAGTCTTTTTGTGGGAGAATTGGCTTTAAGCGGGAAGCTAAGGGGGATTAACGGAATTTTGCCGGTGGTTATCTCGGCTAAAAAACAGGGTTTTAAAAATATTTTTTTGCCCTGGGAGAATGCCAAAGAGACTTCTTTAATCGATGGAATTAATATTTTTGCCGTCAAAGATCTGGCTGAGGTAATCGCTTTTCTGAGAGGTGAATTGGTAATGAGGCCGATGGGGAAGGAGGAGTTTAATGGAGTTCGGTCTGTTTCCGGTTTTGATATGCGGGATGTCAGGGGTCAAGAGCATGTCAAGAGGGCGATGGAGATTGTGGCGGCCGGCGGTCATAATGTTTGTCTGATTGGTCCTCCCGGCTCCGGTAAGACTTTGCTGGCCAGAACTTTCCCCGGAATTCTCCCCGATATGACGATGGAAGAATGTTTGGAGACGACTAAAATTTGGAGTGTGGCCGGCAAGATTGATCGGAAAGCACCCTTGATCAGAGAAAGACCCTTTAGATCACCGCATCACACCTCATCGAACGCGGCTCTGATAGGCGGCGGAAGCAATCCGAGACCGGGAGAAATCAGTTTGGCGCATCGAGGAGTGCTTTTTTTGGATGAATTTTTAGAATTTCCGGCTAAAACTCTGGATTGTTTGAGACAACCTTTGGAGGATGGAATCGTGACGATTTCAAGGGCGGCCGGTACGGTCACTTTTCCGGCTCGTTTTATTTTAGTGGCTGCCATGAACCCATGTCCTTGCGGCTTTGCGACTGACCCTGAAAAAGAGTGCACTTGCTCTCCTCGTTCGATTATTCAATATCAGAAAAAACTTTCCGGTCCGGTTAGCGACCGAATAGATTTGTTTGTTAACGTGCCCAGAGTCGATCACCGGAAACTTGCCATTGAAGAGGAGGCGGAAAATTCTTTTTCGGTCAGGGAGAGAGTGCAAAAGGCCAGAGAAATACAGCTAAATCGTTTTAGCGCGGAACCGGTTTTTTGTAATGCGGAAATGGGTAATGCTCTCATTAAAAAATATTGTCGCATCGATAACCAAAGCAAAGATTTATTGATGCGAGCGGTTAAAAAATTCAATCTTTCCGCTCGCAGTTATTTTCGACTTTTTAAAATTGCGCGAACGATTGCCGATCTCGAAGCGGAGCAAAGTATCAAAGTCAATCATTTGGCGGAGGCCGTGCAGTATCGTTTACCTAATTCAATTTTTTAATTTTTTATTTTTAATTTTAGACAATGCTTAACACAAGAGTCCGAGGTGATGTCGGAGAGCAGTGCGCAGAAAAATATTTAGTTCAAAAAGGTTTTAAGATCATTGGACGTAAATATCAAACTTATGTAGGTGAAGTCGATTTGATCGCTGTCGATGAAAGAGGAGATTTGGTTTTTGTGGAAGTGCGCAGCAAGTGGGTGGATCGGCGTTTTGAAGCTGAAAAAGATGATTTTATAACGCCTGAGGAGTCGGTGAGTTTTCCTAAAATTCGTAAGGTGGAGAAAACGGCGGAACATTTCTTAAAAAATATGGAATCAATTTGGAGCAAGGAGGTAAAAGCCGGCGAAATAGATGATTTTCCCGATTGGAGAATTGATTTGGTCAGCATTGTTTTTATTCGCTCCGAACGTAAGGCGTTGATAAAACATTATGAGTATATTTATTAAGATATAGAGCGTTTTTTAAAATTTATTGATAAAATATAAGCAAATATCATTATTATAAATAGAACGATGATTAAAAGTGCGACTGGCCAACAATTAAATTTAAATACTCCGATTAGTCGAATCAAGGGCGTGGGGTCGCGTTATACGTTGTCTTTAAATAAAAAAGGAATCAGAACGGTTAAGGATTTGATTTTCTATTTTCCTTTTCGCTATGAGAATTTTTCTGAGTTTAGGGAAATCAGGAGCTTGCGTCCGGGAGAAAAAGTAACGGTTGAAGGAGTATTGAAGGATTTTCAGAAAAAAACCACTCGACGAAGAGGACTTTCGTTAGTGGAGGGAACGGTATATGATCGAACGGGAATCGTTAAGATTGTTTGGTTTAATCAGCCATATCTCATGAACAGCTTGGTTAAAGAAGCTACCTACCGTTTCAGTGGGAAAGTCGATTTCAACGGCAATTTTCTGACTATGACAAATCCGACTTTTGAGCGCAGTAATAATCCGACCGTTAATACCGGAGCTTTATTGCCGGTGTATCATGAGGATTATGTTCTGAACTCTCGTTTTTTAAGAAAAATTATTTTTTCTCTGCTTCAGCTTTGTGATCAAATTCCGGAAACTTTGCCTTCCTTGTTGCTAAAGAATTTTAAATTAATGGCACTGAACGAGGCCGTTCGAGAAATTCATCGTCCATCTTCCGAGGCCAAGAAAGACGAGGCTCGTCGAAGATTAGCCTTCGAGGAGCTTTTTTTGATTCAGCTTTATTTGGGTCAGCGTCGAAATAAATGGAAGAAAAATCGCTCCCCCTCTATTCTCCCAAAGATCAGGGTGGTTAAAAAATTTGTGGAATCACTGCCGTTTAAGTTAACTAATGCGCAGCGTCGAGCCAGTTGGGAGATAATTCAAGACTTGGGTCGAGGATTTCCGATGAATCGATTGTTGGAAGGGGACGTGGGGTCAGGAAAAACCGTAGTGGCCGGCATAGCTGCCTTAGTGACGGCGAAAAATGGTTTTCAGGCGGTATTTTTAGCTCCGACGGAAATTTTGGCGATTCAGCATTGGAAAACGTTGATTAAATTTTTCAAGGGGATTTTTAAAGAGGAGGAAATTGGAATCTTCACTCGGTCAAGCAAGGCAACAGTCAAAGAAAAATTGTCAAAGGAGGCGGCGGTGAAAAAAATTAAAAGCGGTAAAATTAAGATTATTGCCGGAACTCACGCTGTTTTACAGAAAGAAATAGATTTTAAACGTTTAGGTTTGATTGTGATTGACGAGCAACATCGTTTTGGAGTCAATCAGCGTTCTTTTCTTCAAAATAAAATAAGCTTGTTGGAAAAAGAAGTGCCCCATCTTCTATCCATGAGCGCTACGCCGATTCCTCGCACTTTGGCTTTAGCGGTTTATTCTGATCTGGAGCTGTCAATTTTGAATGAACTGCCCGCCGGTCGTCGCGAAATCGTAACTCGAATAGTGACTGAAGCCAGTCGAGAAAAAATGTACGCCTTTATTCGACAGGAGATTTTAAAGGGTCGGCAGGCTTTTGTAATTTGTCCTTTGATTGGAGAGGATGAGGAGAATCCTTTTTCCGAAAAAGGGCTGGCTTTACCTCTACCCAATTATGATTCTGAAGAAATAGCGCAGATCGAGATAAAGGCGGTGAAAAAAGAAAGTGAGTATTTGGCCAAGAAAATTTTTCCCGAATTTAAAATAGCAACCTTGCACGGTAAAATGAAAGGGCCGGAGAAAGATCAAATTATGCGAGATTTTAAAGAGGGAAAGAGTCATATTTTAGTCGCTACCTCGGTGGTCGAGGTGGGAGTGGATGTGCCTAACTCGACGATTATGTTGATTGAAGGGGCTGAAAGATTCGGCTTGGCTCAACTGCATCAATTTAGGGGTCGAGTCGGCCGATCCGATCTTCAGTCGTATTGCTTTTTGTCTCTCTCCGAGGGCGGCATAACGGCTAATCGTCGCTTAGAGGCGTTAGTAAAAACAAACGACGGTTTCAAGTTGGCGGAGGCGGATTTGAAATTGAGAGGCCCCGGAGATTTTATCGGCATTCGACAGTCCGGTCTGCCCGATTTAACGATGGCCAGTCTTTCTGACGGAGAATTGATCAAAATAGCTAAAGGCGGAGCCGATTTGATTCTGGCCAAGTCACCTGATTTAAAGGAGTTTCCAGAGCTTAAAACTCGACTCAATTCTTTTCTTAAAACTTTTCACGGAGAGTAACTAAATTTTTGTGGACCGTACCGGAATCGAACCGGTGACCTCTACAATGCGAATGTAGCGCTCTACCAACTGAGCTAACGGCC
>CAIUEV010000097.1 GCA_903898335.1 uncultured bacterium
ACAGAATTGATTTGAAGTACTATAAACAGATGATCGTTTTAAGAGCCCAGATTGTTCGTTTGATTTTAGGTAGCGGTAAATTCGACTGGGAGGACACCATTCTCACTCTCAATGTTCTAGGGATCTTGACTTTAAGTCTTTTTGCTCAAAGTCTCAACCTTCTTTTCGTAAGAGCTTTTTTTGCTCTTCATGACACAATGACTCCGCTGAAGTCGGCATTCATCGCAGTCTTTTTTAATATTTCTCTAGGCTTGATCTCAGTAAAATATTGGCCCCAGTTGTCTCCGTTTTTAGAAAAAGAAACTCATCTTTCCGGACTGGGCTCACCAATAGTCGGATTGGCTTTCGCATACTCGATTTCTCAAGTCGCCATGTTCATTTTTCTTTTAGTGGGGCTTCAGGACTATCTCAAGAAAACCGCCATTCTGGTTATCCAAAAATCATTGGCCAAGATTGCTTTCGCCTCTCTTTTGATGGGAGCGGTCTTACAGGCCGTTAAATTCGGTTGGGGATTCCTTATTCCTTTGGAAAGTTTCTGGGCTGTCGCCGGACAGGTTGCCCTTTCGAGTATTTGCGCCCTTCTCAGCTATTTATTTTTCTGTAAAATATTAAAGTGTAACGAATTAAAAATTTTAATCGATGAATGTCCAAAAATCGGCCCCTTCGCCCGAAAATGCGCAAGGAAATAGCACTCCCTGGTTTGAGAAAATAGATTTCTGGAATTTAGTCAGGAAATCTATAAATCTGATTCGAGAGAACAAAAGAACGTTAATCGTTGTTAGTCTTTATATTTTATTCACCGGTGGTCAAGCTGTTACTATCAGCAATACCATGCTGCAAAGCCCTTCAACTGAAAACGAGATATCAAAGGAAGCCGAAAGTCTCGACAAAAAAAACGACACCGGTTTTTCCGAACCGAAATCTTGGGAAGAGACCTTAAAAATGATTGAGCAGGATGAAAAAATAAAAAGTACCCTTCAAGAAATTGTTTCAAATAAAGAGACTGCAAATGTTTTGATTTTTTTCGGAATCACCTTACTGTTTCTTCTAATATTGGCTTTTGTAGCGACTTTTCTCATGAACAGTCATTTTCATTTACTCTATTTTGGAACAATTTTCGCCTTGGAAAACGGTCAAAATGCTGAAAGGGAAGTTATCAAAGAAAAAATAAAAGGGCGTTGGAAGAGCCTTTCTTTGATGCGCTTAGTGTTTATATTTTTTTATCTGACCACCGCCGCCATTTTCTTCAGTCCTGTTATAATTTTTTCTTCAAATTCAAAAATAGCGGACTCTTTTATCGGTTTTTCATCTCTCATCACTTTCGCCACTTTTGTCTTTATCAGCTATGTTTTCAGGTATGGCTTGCTCTACTTTGCGGAAGGTTCTTTGGGAATCAGAGAGTCGATAGATCGGGGTTACGAGCTTCTGAGGTCAAAGTGGAAAGAAACGGTTTTGGCCAGCTTAATAAATTTCTCCGCCGGCATTATCTTTGGAATATTTTTTGTTTTTTTCTTGGTCGCAATCGGCCTTGTATGTGGACTAATAGCCGTCATTACAAAAGATTGGTTAAACAATTCAATAATCCTCGGCTCGGCCATTTTTTTGGGTCTTGTTGTTCTTCTGACTTGTATCTTTATTCTTATTGCTTTTTGGCAGTGTTTTGTGCTTAACTTTTGGTCTCTCTTTTTTCGAGAAATCGCCGGTAAAAAAATAATTTCGCCGGAAGAAGCAATTCTCTTGGAAAAAAAGAAAAAACTGGCCGAATTAGCGGTAAAAAAGGAAACGGATGAAAATCTCAAAAATATTTGATTTTTTTGTTTTTAAAGGGTAGAGTATTATTCGATTGAATCATCAGATTCTATCTTTGTTCTATATTTTGTTTTTGGCCCTATCGTCTAGAGGTTAGGACACCGGGTTTTCAGTCCGGTAACCGGGGTTCGATTCCCCGTAGGGCTACTGGTTTCGTTTTTTAACAGAGGCCTGTTTCCTTAACAAATTGGGAGTGCATAGATTAGCTGAAAGCCAAAAAGGCCGAGGCAAGCCGAATTTTTGGACGCGCAAGTCCAGAAGGTTATAAGTGCAAACCTTTTAAAAGTAGCTCAGGAGAAAATCGCTTCATTGTTTAGCGCTCCAGCTACAGCCCTTGCAGTAGCTTAATAACCTGCTGCCATCGCCCTGATCGACGTCCGATAGATCAATGGCGGTGACGAGTATCGGAATAGGAAAACTGTTCGCCTGAGATTGTTTTCCGAAATTTTTTCAGGCAAAAATAAACGGTTTTTTGTTTGATTTTATCCGTTTGTTTACCCAATCAAACTAAGCTTGTAGAATTGGTTATTGGAGGTTATTCATACGTCGGTGCAATTCCGGCCACTTCCACCAAATTTAAGTTTTAACCGACATTAATTGTTAAAAAAAGTACAAATCAGATCGAATGAAGCAATCTGGGCAAGAGAAATAAGATTAATAGACGAAGCAGGGAAGCAACTGGGAGTTTTTTCCCGCGACGAAGCCCTGAGAATCGCCAAAGAAAGAGGTCTTGACCTGATCGAGGTCAATCCCAATTCCAGCCCGGTTGTTTGCAGAATTATCGACTACGATAAGTATCGCTACATTCTCTCAAAGAAAGAGAAGGAGAAAAGACAGGGAACAAAGAGAGTTGAGATGAAAGAAGTTAGAATCGGAGTCAGAACCGGCGAGCACGATCTGGAATTTAAAAAAGCCAATGTCTTAAAATTTATCAAGAAGGGTAAAAAAGTTAAGATAGAGGTCACCCTCAAGGGGAGGGAAAAGTCGAGAAGGGAATTGGGAAGAGAAGCTCTCGAAACTTTCTTGTTAAAGATTCAAACCGAAGCCCCCGTTAAAGTTGACCAGCAAATAATGAGCAGCCCCCGAGGATTCAATTGTATTGTTTCAAAATAAGTTTCTAATTCAATCTAATTTTGTTTTATGCCAAAGAAGTATAAGCTGAAAAACCGAAAAAGCGTTCTCAAGAGATTCCGAAAAAGAAAATCGGGAAACATTGAAAAACGCCGAGAAGGGCAGGGGCATTATAACGCCAACGATAAAACTTGCAATAAACAACGCAAGAAGGGATTTTCAACCTTGATAAAAGGTGATGCCAAACAAATTTCCGGTCAGATTCCGGCCTTGTAATCAATTTTAAATTTATTTTATGACCCGCATAAAAAGAGCTGTAGGAGCTAAGAAGAAGAGAGCTAAATTAAAGAAAAGAGTTAAAGGTTTTTTGAGTACTCGCCGAGGCAGCATCAAGCGCGCCAAAGAAGCTGTTATGAAAGCCGAGACCTATGCCTACCGAGATCGAAAAGCCAAAAAGAGAACTATGCGACAATTGTGGCAAGTCAGAATCAACGCCGCCGTCAGACAGTTCGATTTGAGCTACAGCAAGTTTATCAACCTGCTGAAACAAAAAAATATTTTGTTAGATCGAAAAATTTTAGCTAATCTGGCCGCTGAGAAACCGGAAGCTTTTAGCAAAATTATTGAGACTTTGAAAAAATAGTCACTACCAACTTCCTTCGGGGAGTTGTTTCGGCCCTATCGTCTAGAGGTTAGGACGCTGGATTCTCATTCCAGCAACCGGGGTTCGATTCCCCGTAGGGCTACAAACAAATCCGACCGGAAAGGGTCGGATTTTTCTTATCGCTCTCTAAATTTTCTATACCAAGTATACATTTTATAATAGTAGTCAAGTAAAGGCCATTCGTAAATCGGTTGATAGTATTTTGAATGACCGCCAAAACCTTCCTTAAAACGACTGACTCCCGCCCACTTACTACTGTCGACACCCCAAAAATCATAATTTTTGAATCCTTCCGCTTTAGCCTTTTTTATCGCTTCATAGTGAAGAAGATACGGACCCATCAGGTTGCGACCATCGTTTCCCGAAGCTCCATGAAGGTAAAAAACTGTTTGATTAAAAAAGAGGATCATATTGGCACAAATCACTTTTCCATCGTATTTAGCCAGAGCCAAAAGCACTTTATTGCCCGGTAAAGCTTGTTTTGTTTTTAAGATATTCAGGTAATGTTCGAAGTTGTGAGGCTTAAAACCGCCCCTTTCCGCGGTAACCAAATGCAGATCGAAGAAAGTTTTTAAATCTTTTTCTTTTTCACTCCAGACCACTTCAACTCCTTTTTTAATGGCCAATTTAATGTTATAGCGCGTCTTACCTTTCATCTGAGACAGGATTCTTTCCTCTTCCTGATTCAAATCAATAATCAAAGTTTTTTTAGGCGGCCGAGTTTTAGCCATGGTAGGGAAGAAGTTCCAGCAGAAATTCGCCTCTAAAAAATCATTTTCGAAATAATAATTCGATTCTATATCTCTGGGGGAGATCAAGGTGCTGGCCGGCGGGCTGAAGCGCCAAAAAATTCCTTTGTCTTTTTTACCGATAAAACGATGAATTTCTTCCAAACCCTCTGCAACTTCAAGGTTCGAAAGACTCTTTAGCCAAACCGGGCCCCAAAGAGACTCAAAATAAAAAAACCCTCCACGGGTCATTACTTTTTTCTCCAAGAGAAATAGCGCCAAGGTCTTTTTATTTTTTCGAACGGCAAAACGTTCAATTTGACGCCCTTCTTTTTTTAAAACTTCGCCCCACCAAAAACTCTGCAAGAAATTATTCGGTTTATTCTTGGCAATAAAATTCTCCCATTCTTCTTGGTTGGAACAAGTTTCTATTCTCATAAAACTAAAAAGCTAAAAGATCAATTAAACGATTCAAAACCATGGAGCAAAAAGTACCCAAAAAAATACCGGCCAGAATCTCCATCGGCCGATGGCCAACCCTCTCTTTCAACTTATAGGAATCCTGATCCTCCTCTATTCTTAAGTGATCAAGGAGATTATTCAAAGTTCGACCGTAAGATCCGATATACATTCTCAATCGCATCGCATCGCTAACCACTAAAACGGTGATAATCAAAGCAACGGCAAAAGCCGATGACTCTACCCCGTCTCGATACGCAATGGAACAAATCAAGGCGCTCATCATGGCTGTGTGAGAGGAGGGCATATGACCATATTCAAGAAGAAAACGCCAATCAAGTCCGTGCTTGAGAGAAAAAATTATAAATTTAACAAACTGAGCCAAAAGCCCACAAGTTAAAGGAACAATAATAAGCGCATAATCCTCCATCATACTTTTTTATTTTTTTATTTTATTCCATTTTAATTGTAAACCGCTTAAAAATAAATTTCAATTTCTGATTTTATTTTGTTATTCTGTTTAGGTATCTAAATTTTGAAATCTGCCATGATAAAGAAATATACCACCTGGAAAATAGCCTCGCCGGCGCCAAAAGAATTTAAAAATAAAATAAAAGATTACTCAAACGTGATAATAGACCTTCTCTATTCCCGATTGGGAAACAACCCGAAAGACATAAAAGATTTTTTCCAACCGGATTACGAAAAGGGAATATACGACCCTTTCATCCTGAAAGATATGGAAAAAGCGGTGGACAGAATTCTTGAAGCTCGCAAAAGAAAAGAGAAAGTAATTATTTTTGGAGATTATGATGTTGACGGAATAACCAGTTCGGCTGTTATGACCGATGTTTTGACCCGATTGAAAATTGAAAATTCTATTTATATTCCCGATCGGGGGAAAGAAGGCTACGGCATGAATGAAAAGGCGGTAAAATATCTGGCTCGAAAGAAAACCAATTTAATAGTCACGGTTGACTGCGGTGTTCGAGATATTAAAGAAATAGAACTAGCTAAAGAGCTCGGAATGGAAGTGGTTGTAACCGATCATCACTTACCCGGTAAAAAAATACCCAAGGCTGTCGCCGTGGTCAATCCCCACCGAAAAGATGATGGCTATCCCTGGAAAGATTTGGCCGGCGTTGGAGTGGCCTTTAAGCTAGCCTGCGCTCTCATTCAAAAGTCGCCAAAGGGTGTTTTCAAAGAAGGCTACGAAAAGTGGCTACTGGATTTGGTGGCTCTTGGAACAGTGGCTGATATGGTTCCTCTTAAAAAAGAAAATAGAGTGCTGGTCAAATACGGCCTTATTGTTTTGGGAAAAACCAAACGTCTGGGTATAAAAGCGCTCTTCAAAAAATCACGATTACCTTTGTCAGCCAAAGAAATTCCCAACACCGGACAAATCAGTTTCCAAATTGCCCCACGCCTTAATTCGGCCGGTCGGATGGATCACGCTAACACCGCATTTTGTCTGATTACCAGTCAAGATGAGCAAGAAACCGAATTGATTGCAGATAGTCTTGAACTCAAGAATGGCCGAAGGCAAAGAGTAACGGAAAAAATCGTCAAAGAAATAGAGAAGAAGATAGATTTGAAACAAAAAGTGGTTTTTCTCGGTGGGGAAGATTGGCCCATTGGTATTCTCGGTCTGGTGGCCGGCAGAGTGTGTGATCGTTTTTGTCGACCCACTTTTATTTTCAATAAGGATAAAGATGGCTGCCGCGGCTCAATTCGATCAATTCCTAAATTCAAAGTAGTGAAAGTTCTTGAAGAATGCAAAAAATTTTTCAGTGAATATGGAGGTCACGACATGGCCGGCGGTTTTGTTTTTCCGTTAAAAAATCTCAAGTCCCTAAAAAAGAAAGTGGAGCAAATTGCTCAAGACCTTCTTCAAGAAAAAGATCTCTCCTCTGAAACTCTCATCGATCGGAGACTCGATTTTTCGGAAATCGATTGGAAGCTTATTGAAGATCTTAGCCTAATGGAACCTTTTGGAATGGGGAATTCAGCTCCTTTATTTCTCGCGGAGAAAGTGGTGCTGGATCGTTGTCAAATTGTAGGCAACGGAAGTAAACATCTTAAAATGAGACTTCGTCAAGATAATTTCTTTTTTGAAGCTATAGCTTTTGGAAAGGGAGAGCAGTTTTGTCACCTCGTAGATTGTCAAAATCCTCTTTTGGACATAGTTTTCGAGCTGTCCAACGACGAGTGGAACGGAAACAAGCGCATCCAGCTCCTGATCAGAGAGATGCGCCAAAGCCCAAAATAGATTAGAGAGAAAAAAGTTCTTTTATCTTATTCTTCACTTCTTGAGATTTTTTAACAGACAAACTTCCGAGTTGACCGACAATCATCTTTTTGGGTAAAGTCAAAAGTTTGTTTATTTTTATCAAAGAATTTGCTTTTAAACCGGACCTCTCAAAGTCTTTATCGCTTTTTTTGATCAAAACATCGCTCTTCAGCCTATTGCCTTCAATATTAGTTGTAATATAGGCTAAAGTCAGCTCCTCGTGTTCACCCTGTGGTTCAGTTAAAGATAAAACCGGTCGATACTTTTTTGTTTTCAAATCACCGAAAGGGAATGGAGCTAAAAAAATTTTGTATCTCCATCCGGAGAGGGAAGATTTTTTCATTTATTGTTCTTTATAATATCTTTTAATGAATAAAGATTCTCATTTTCTTCTTTCTCGTTTTCAAAAAACCCATAAGAAGGACTGCTTTTTAGCATCTCCAAATATTCATCTCGCCCTTTTAATTCTGTAACAAGCTTCTTGATTAAGTAGTCAGCGCCCGATTCATCCTCATGATACGGCTCGATTCTAAAGACCGGCTTCGAGTTTCTAATAACGATAAACGACTTTCCCGCCAAGGCCTGCTCGGAAATGTTCTTAAGTTTACCGTGTAGCTCTCTAATACCGACAATATTTGTTTTCATAAAAAATGTTTAACATTTGTTGATACATTTTTACAGGTCATTATTTTTTCGTCAAATAGGGAAAAGTCCAAAATAAATTATTGTGCGACACTAATCCTCCCCTTAGTCCTTACGGCTCTTGACAAAACATAAATAAGTGTTAGAAGTAGTGGTCTTTGATTGAAATCTGTTTTAGTCAAAAGAGAGTACATTGAAACAGCCATCCGCTCAAATTTTTCTTTCTTTTTTCAAAAGAGGAGGGGGAAATGAAATTTCCTTCAGGATTTACTTAGGTAAGCCCTCATCCGGAAGTGCTCTTTGAGTGCCGTCGGGTGAGGACACTGTTTATTTTAAATCCTGGAAGCCTCTTCGCCCGAAATAGTTTCGGCCGTAAAGCTTCTTCTCAGCAACCTCGATCGGAGTGACGGGAGAAAAACACAAAGAGGTGACCCGCTCTTGTAAGCTATTTAGCGAAACGAGACCGCTAATCGCCAACACTTGCTTTTCTGTCAACTCCAAAAGGAGGGAGGAAATGAGATTTCCTTCGGGATTTCTCTAACGGATGAATTTTTATAAAGGGAGCTATTTGCGACTGCAGCGCAATCCAACGGCTCCCATCCAAGACGGGAATGCTAAACTTTCGAGTTTACACGCTAGACTTCTCGCGAGCCTGACGAGGTTTTCGCACCAAAGTCTAGTCGCCAAACAAGTTCCTTGCGAACTTATGGCCTGCTCAAATTGAGCAAATCCTAACCAAGCTCGAAAAAATTCCCGTCATATACCCACCAAAGGATCTGTTTTATTACAGATCCTTTTTTATTGGCCAAAACATCATTATATCTTAATATCAAGTCTAAAATAATCAATAACAAAACAGATTTCGGCCTTAAGAGCAGGGAAGAGCTCTTTTTGGGGAAGAGCCAGAGTAATTTCAAAAGACCGGCTAGAGTCCGGAAGAGGTAATTTATAAGCTTGGGGAAGAAGAAAAATAAAAAATTTCAAGAGGGAAGCAAAGGGGGACTATTCTTCTTATTTTTTTTATTTGTTTTTGAATTTTGATTATTTTGGAAAAGGGAACCCCCCTTTTTAGGCTCCATTTCGGAATTAGGATAGCGTCGCACAAGGTATCTTATGCGACAAGAGGGTGGGGTAGCGGGGGAGAAAAAACGAAAGCAGCTGCTAGAGCGGCCAAACAGACAAGAAAGCATCCGCAAAACGGCTTCCAAATTTGCGTTTTAAGGCCGGTTAAAGTCCGGAATGGTATGTTTGGACGTCTATTCCCCTAAAATTGCTAAATACGACTTTCTTCCTTTTGGACGCCAATTTTTTAATTTTTCCTAAAATCAGGTCAGAAACCAAAAATTGGCAGAAATTAAAGATCGACGCAAAATCAATTCCGACTTCCCTTTTATCCCTGTTCTGGCAAAAAGATTCTCCAGAAAGTATCAGATTTACACTGGATAAGCCCTAAAATACGATTTTTATTTAATTCTAAAATAAAGCCTCCCCGCCCTTCTCCCCTCCTCCACTCCCCGAAGTGTCGCATAATATAAAGAGCGGGATTTTTTCCCGCTCTTGTTTTCCAAATTTTTAGCCCATTTAAAAAAAGGCAAGTCCCCTTCCCTACCAAGCCTATTTCTCAACAACCGCCAAAATATCTTCCGATTTTAGAATCAAATATTCGTCTTTATCTATTTTGACTTCTGTTCCACTATACTTGGCGAAGATAATATCATCACCAACCTTTACCTTTATTTTTTCACTTTCTCCAACCGCCTTCACTTCTCCAATTTGCGGTCTTTCATCACTGGCCGTTTCCGGTAAAACGATTCCGCTTTCCGTTTTTTGCTCCTGCTTTTTCATTTTCACTAGAACATTTTTTCCCAGAGGTTTGATTTTCATGGCTTTTAGAGTTAAGAATTAAACATTACTGTCTAATTTATACCCCCTCGTTTAGCACTCGTCAAGTTTGAGTGCCAAAAGCACTCTCCTGCTCTCAACGCTATTGTACACAAAACATATCCCTACTTATTTTCAAGTCGAAACTTTTATTTTTTCCGGCTATTTCCCCCTGTTTTTCTTGTCCTTTCCATTCTTTTTTGCTATCAAATAAGTTGTGATTGCGAAATCGGACACACTACTTCCCTTTCGCATCCATTCGGGGATCGTCTAATGGCAGGACAACGGACTCTGAATCCGTCAATCATGGTTCGAATCCATGTCCCCGAGCCAACAAAATTTTCACCGAATATATTTGATGTAAAACAATCTTTCATAGTAAAATTAAGGGTAGGTTCGAAAATAAATATAAAATAAAATATGCAACAAAAATTATTAGAGTTTCTCAAAAATCCTTTCAATACCATGGCGGGATTTTTTATTTTTGGGACTATTTTTGTAATAGTTTTTTGGGCAGTAGAAAGAAATGGCTTAGATAAAAAAATTGAACTTCCACTGGAGCAAAGCGGATCTAAACAAATAAATTCAGCCTCGTCGTCCAGCCAAAAAAAGGAGCAAAGGCCGAAAGCAGAGCCGGCTAATCAAGAAAAATCCGCCCAACCCCAAGCTCAATCTCAAATCCAACTCCAAACCCAACCTCAAACACCAAAGAGGGAAAATGAAGAGAAAAATAAATATAACATCGAGCAAGCTATTTCGGATAACGCGCAATTAAATACGATGGCCTTTGACGGGCTGGGATTTTTAACGGGAAATACCTGCTCCGATTCTTTTCTTCCTCCCGGTAAGGTGGCCGATTTCTTCGGTTTTCAGCATCTTCGAGACATAACGGCCAACGGGAAAGGTCACGATACCGATTTCGTAACCAACAGCGCCTACAATGTTTTAAAAACTTTAACTGATGCCCAAAAAGCCAAGCTGTTTGCTTTAGCTAAAACTCAGGCCAGTTTGGTAAACGACTTCGCCTATAAGCGCTTTCCGCTAATGGTTGCTTTCAGAAGACAGCTCGAAGGCAATATTCCTTCCGGATCAACAGGTCTGAGCAAGGATGCAATAAAAAATTATTCTGCAGATTTATATGCTTTGGACGCTAAGATCAGTATTCAGCGAACAAAATTATATGCGGAAACCCTCAATTCTTTGGACCAAACTCAAAAATCATATTTGGACAATATGGTCAAGGGAGGTTTTGCTTCTTGGGCAAGCCTTCCCGACCAAGTCGGAAAGGGAGTTCCTCGAGAAGAATCGGTTTTGGTAATGACCTATGCCAGTGAAATGTTCGGCTGGTACGCTGGAGATATCGAAGCAGATACTTATTTTTGTCCTGAAAGACAAGCAGATTATTTCGGTGGTTTTTATATTAAAGACGCTCCCGCCATTGGCAATGCGGGTTACACTATAGACGAGTCAATTACCGGTGATCAGGGTCAATCTTTTATTCAAGTTTTGGATGGTACTCAAAAAAATACTATAACCAGCGTCATCGCTGAGCAGAAAAATGATCTTAACGGAATCGTTGAAAAACGCAGAGCAATTTCCACTGAACTGAGGAAAGCTTTATCCGGTCAGTCAATCGATGAGAACATCGTTACCTCCTTAGCAAAAGAATATGGTTCTCTTGATGGCGAAATATCTTATTACTATGTAACCGCCTTTGCTAAAGTTGGTAAGAGCCTAACGAATGAGCAAAAGTCCGCCCTGGATAAGCTTCGCGGCTTGTCCAACTACCCCTGCCCTTCAGACAAAGCCTATCTTTATTCCGAAAAAATAGATATGCCTAAAGTTGATAACACGGACTTCCTTTTCAATAAATAATTTTAAAAATCAATATGAATATTTTACCTGAGGAGAAGCAAGAGGTTTTATTAAATTCTACTGAAATGACTAAAAAACAAAAAGCTATATTGATTTTTTTGGCATTGATATTTTTTGGGGTATCTGCTGCAACATATTGGGATTTAAATATCAGGAATAGCTCAACTAATTTAAATTTGAATTCAAATCCAAACTTAAACTTGAATTCGAGCACAGCAACAACCGCTACGGATAAAGCGTCTCGCGATCTTCCTCCAACAGCAGCAATCACGGCCTGCGAGAACAAAGAGACGGGGACTGTTTGCGAATTTGATGACAAGGGAACGGTTGTTCAAGGTCAATGCGACAATAAACCCGGAGTGATGGCTTGCTCCCCCAACAGAAATGACCAGCCTCGAAACAACGAATCAGCAGTCAAAGAAAACAAAGAAATTAAAACCGATCCAACATATACTTCTCAAAATCAAGAAACTAAAAATAATAGTAATTTCAAGCTTACCAGTGATGTCGGATTAGATGGAGGATCCCTTCCTCAAGAATATACCTGTGATGGGGCCGGAAATTCCCCTGCCCTAAGTTGGACAAACGCTCCAGCAGGAACTAAAGAATATGCGGTTTTAATGTCGACAATACCCGTCGATGGCAAAACAAAATGGAATTGGATCCTATATAAAATTCCCGCCAACTCTAGCAGTTTGAAGAAGAATACGGTTGGAGTGGGAACATTGGGATCGGGAAGCGACGAAGGCGGTGCTTTGAAATATCAACCGCCTTGTTCTCAAGGACCGGGCTCTAAAACTTACACATTCACGATTTATGCTTTATCAGCTTCCCCAGCTCTTCCAAATGATCCCCAACAAGTAACAGGAGAGGTTTTCACTAAAGCCATCTCTTCAATCACTCTTGGATCCGCCTCTCTGAGCTTGAGCTATGCTCGCTCCGAAAAATAAATAAGCGCCTAAAAACTAAAATGAATATTTTTAAAAAATTAAAAAAATAGAAACCGCGCTGATGATCAATGGATTCCCCTTTTTGAATATAGAAGAAACAATAAAATTCAAAAGAGCCTTGGGACGCGAAAAAGATTTCAATGACATAAAACTTTTGGAAGCTTATTTAGCTAAAAAAGCTCTTTTTAGCTAATCCCGAACCCCCTACATCTTTGCAGTATAGTTTTCAGCCGCAAATTCGTATTGCTCAATAAATATTTTTTTTATTTGTATCAAAGAGTTAAGTTCGTAAAAAACCAACATTGATGATCTATATTCCTCTTCGTCAACGCTTCTGTAAGATAAAGGAGAAAGTGAATTTGAGATAAGTAATGCATTTGCCATAAGCCTAGCCGTTCTCTTATTTCCATCTTCGAATGGCTGAATGTAACTAATCCCAAGCAGGGCTATTAGTGCTTTCGCATAAGGATTGCGATTCTTTTTAATCTGCTTGATAAGCTCATCCACTGCTTCAGTAATTTGGTAAACATTATCCAAAGGACGGTAAACCGAGCCCGTAATCCCGACCGGTCTCGTTCTCAAGCCCCTCCCCACATTAAGGTTTTTAACCAAAACAGAGTGCAATTCCTCCAAATTCTTTCGAGTCATTGTTTGAAACTGAGAGGAGTATTGGCGGACATAGTCAAAAGCTTCTTTATGATTCAGAATCATTTGGGTTTCTTCCCTGCTTCGACCGGTAGCTTCTTTGTTGTCCAAAATCAATCTTTCCGTGTCTAGGAGTGTATATGTGTTGCCTTCAATTTTTGACGATTTCCAAGAAAGTTCAATCACCAAGCGCTCCAATTCTTTTTTTTGTATAGCCAAGGGCAAATTTTTTATTCTCTTATTGTAATTTTCAGTTGACGCTTCAAGCCCCTTTTTTTCATCTTCTTCAAAAATATCAACCGGTAAATTTTTTAGTAATTTAAAATTATAATTTCGCAATCCAAAGCGTTTGTCGGGTTCGATTGAAACATAATTTTTTACATCAATATGAGAAAAAATCCTACCCAGTTCACTAATTCTATACTTAACAGATCTTCCCAATCCAAAACTTTCTATCCTTTTGCTTTTCGTAAGTTCCGAAAGAGACCTTTTTACTGTAACTAAAGAAATAGTCTCCTTGATTTGAAGTAAATTTCTATAGACTTCCGATGAGCTCATCTCTTTTCCCGATAGCATAATACTGATAATTTTTTGTTGCTTTGAGCTTACTTTATTCATATTCGTATCATTTATTGGTTTTTATCGTATCATATTGATACGATTATTCAAATTCTATTTTTATTATGCTGATTTTTTAATTCGCAAGCAAATTTTCGAATTAGTCCATTAGGCATTCCGCTCCGGAAGATAACAAGGGCGTCTGATTCATTTTAAAAAGCCACCGGTTAATTCCGCGTGGCTTTAAATATTTTTTGAAGATCAATCGATCAAACAAAAACTCTCCTAATCCTGTCTATTTCGAAAAGCTGATTTTCTGATGGCACCAATCGCCTTTTCGCAAATATCGGCCAGATTGTCTTTTTTGAGTCCCTTTAGCAGGCCTATCGCTTTAAAAGATTTTTCCGGATCCGCAGCTCCCAGCACCATGAACTTAAGCGCCAACTCTTCCGCCGAACCATTCAGGCAATTGTCCTGAAAAGCCTCCCACGCCTTCTCGGAAGTTGTCGGATTTACTGAAACGAAATCCATCTCAAAAAAATTAAAGAAGGTGGCAAAAAAACTTCGGCAGATTTCAAGTATCAGAAAATCTTTTTTTTGATACAAAAAATTAATCGCCTCCGTCATCACAATCTTTTTCGCTCCGCAGTCATGGCAGAGAATAAGAAAATCAAGTGCGGTTTGACGCGAGGCCACGCCGCTTATGATATAGCTTTCTCGAAAATCATGGAATTTATTAACATAAATTTCAGCTTGTCGGATCAATTTTCTGGTTTCTCTCCGACCGCTGAACCGATTTTTGGCTTTCTGAATCGCCTTAACGGCCTCGTTTTTTCCAAAATTTTCGACAGTTTCAAGATACAACTGCCAGATGTCCTCAGGAAGAAAATTCGGAAAATAGTCTTCACGCTGAATCAGTGATTCGAAATCGTTCATTAAACGCTCCTTTTGTGAATTCAGACTCTGCTGACGACGTTCTTTGATCTGACGCTCTACCCTGTCAACGCGACGAAAATCTTTCTCTCTTGTAAACGCTCTCGAAAAAGAAATGACTTGTCCACCCATTTTTCCTCCTAGTTGTTTATTGTAATGAGCTTTTGATAACCGATTTGACCAGTATTTTTCCTTTTTGACAAGAAAAATTGTTCGTTTTAATATTCTAATATAGATTAGAATAGTTTTTTGATTTTATGGAAAAAAAATTCAAGTGTTGCGCTAAAGACTCACCTGAGGCCAAAAATATAAATCAGGTATATTTATTTTTGCGCGCTATTTCCGATCCTAATCGCCTTAAGATTTTATGTTTTCTCAGGAGTGGACCTAAGTGTGTCTGTAAGATATTTCCGGCCATCGGCATCTCCGATAAACTAGCGTCCCATCATCTTAAACAGCTAAAAAAAATCGGGGTTTTAAAAGAGAAAAGAGAGGGAAATTTTGTCTATTATTCTCTCAAGAAAGCCGCCTTGCAAGAGTACAAGAAAATTTTCAACCAAATAATTCGTTAATTCTAAAAATTATGAGTAATCATTGCTGCGATAACAAAAGTTCTTGCGGATGTAACTGTCCGGGAGATAGGACAAATAAACTTTGCGAACTCACTAAACCGCACAATCAATTCGATATGGAAAAAATCCTGCCTTTAGTAAATGAGCC
>CAIUEV010000098.1 GCA_903898335.1 uncultured bacterium
ATATTTCCCTGCCGGAATATCAGTATAATCCAAACGAAAACAAGGCCGATGCGCAAGAAGGCTCGGTGGCGGATAATGACAATTTCAACAGCGGAGGTACCGGTAGCGGCAGCGAAGGAGACCAATCCGGAGTTGCCAATCAAGCGGACACTTCTTCGAGCGGTAACGACCAGAATGAAGACACAAGTGAAAATTCCGACAGTAGTTCCAAATCCGGCGATGCCACTCAGAACGGAAGCACTGCGGCTGCGGGGTGCACTTACCCCAGCGGGGACATTAACGTTTGGTGGCACAAGGCCAGCCTGAAGCAGCGTGATTGCTATATTTCAAAACACGGGGTGCCGGTATTCAGCAGCGAGGAGCCTTATTTTTGCGATTATGAAAACAGTAAAGATTGTTACTATATGAAGTACAAATAATCTTTTTATAAAAAAGTTTTTCTTTTAGGATTTTCCTATTTTATTTTAGTTGAGAAGAGGGTCATTTTTTTGTCGGCATTGGAGAAAATCACTCGACCACCCTTGGGAGCGTAGCTCGGTTCGTTCGAGGTGTATTTATTGACCGCTTTTCCCTTACCACTGCCGCTTGTTTTTCGATAGTAGAGCAGTCCTTTTTTATCCACACTGCTGTAAACAACATATGTACCGCTAGGTGAAATAGTGAAAGAATAGGCTTTGATATCTCTCAGTGCGTCACCGTCCTCGTCTTCATCGTCGTCTTCGGCATCGCGACGATAAATCTTGCTGTCATTAACATTCAAGTAGTAAATATATTTGCCATCCGGAGAGTAGACCGGGTTTTGAGAATTAACATCCGTTATCTGCTCACCGTCGTCATTATCGTCTTCGTTCATATCTTTGCGGTAAAGTTTTCCATCTTCGTCCAAATTGCTGTAAACGACATAGCGTCCGTCCGGCGAATAGGTCGGATCGGAAGATTTGGCGGCGTTTATATCCTCGCCATCGCTATCATCATCGGCATTTTTGCGATAAAGTTTATGGCTTCTTTCCAAATTGACGTAGAGTATGTATTTCCCGTCCGGCGAATAGACCGGGGAAGATGACTTAAATGAGTTTATCGCTTTACCTCGGCTTTTATCGCTTATTTTATTCTTTTTTCTGTAAAGATATCCCTCCGATCCGTCTTCTTTTCTTTCGACGTAAGTTATATATTTTTCGTCGATAGAGTAAACCGGGTCAAGCCCGGCATAGCTGCTGGCTTTTTGGCTGCTGGATTTCGCCCAAACGGATACAATATTTTGAGGTAACAGAGAAACGGCTACTAAAAAAAGAGCAACTCCGAAGACGCAGGACAAGAAGAGAGATTTTTGTTTTAGATGATTTTTTGGTAGGTGCATGGAAGTGATTTATTATTTTGTTCAATTATAGGCTAATTTTACAGAATTCAAAATTTGTCAAATACAATTTTTTAACGGGGATTGCAGATTTTTGTTTTCATAAAGATGTGTTTAGCGATTAAGAAAAAAAATCTATTCTTAATTTAAGATTTTTATTTGCATTTTTTTAGATTCGGATTATTTTATTTTTAAGAATAATTTTTTGAGTATACAAAGATGTCTCTTACAAAAAAGGATCTTGAAAAAATTCTGGACGTGAAGTTAGATTTAAATAGGAAGAAAATGGAGAGGGTTTTCGATGCCAAGTTGGAACAAAAATTGGGGCAGACAAAGAATGAATTGGAGGCTAAAATCGATGCTAAATTTGAAGAATCTCAAAATTTCATGGGGGTCTTAGTCGAAGATTTGGAAGACAAAATAAAATTAGTGGCGGAAATGGTCGTTCAAAATACCCAGGACATTGGAGAAATAAAACAAACTATAGTGGAGATAAAGGAGGAGCTGGAGGATAAGATTAATCGTTCAGAGTGTTTATTTTTGAGAAAAGCTTGCGTACCTCGCTAAATTTTTTGTCCTAATTTTCTGTTGCTGGCAGAGAAGCCTCCTGTTCCCTCTCGAAGGCGTGCCAGGAAAAGACAACCTCTGTCGGCTGTTCTTGCTCCAGCTCAATTACAAATCCGGTGGCGGAGACTTCCGTAACTCTATATTCTCCGGCTAAAAAGTTCATTGGAGTGACGGTGACAACCGGTTTTTCTTTAAAGAAATTTTCATCAAAAGTTATTCTTGCCTGTTTCGTACCCGCTAAAAGGGTCGTCTCATCGGCCATATTTTTGTTTAAGGTGACGGCCTTGCTGAAAGTGACTTGATCTAGGAACACAACCGCTTTTTCAAAAGTCGCCTCCATGGAAAACCAAACTTCTTTGAAGAAACCGAGAACGGTGTCACCAACATTGGAAATGCCCAGAACTGAAAGCTTGTCATTTATTTCTTGGTCGAGATTAGTACCGTCTTCATCGGTACTTTTCTCCCCCTCAGTTGAAGGGGAGCCTGCCTGTCCGGTAGGCAGGTACCCGAAGGGGGAGGGGGTTGAAGAATTATCGTTTTCATTCACATTGATATTTTCGTTGGTGTTTTCATTGATATTCTCGTTGGCAATAGCGGTGTTGTCGTTGATATTCTCTAAAGCGGCCACTCTGGCTTTCAAAGATTCTATTTCATTCTCTCCGTTATTAATTACCCATTCATTATTTAAAGATTCAATCTGGTCTTCTACACTGACTACTTTTATATCTATGGATTTAATCTCTTCCTGCTGTTCTTTTATTCCTTTAACAACAAGAGCATTAAATTCAAAGGGTAATTGAAGAGCTAAAGCTTTACCATCAACCAAATCCGCATCATCTCCCTGAGGATCCACTTCACTTACCCAACCGGGAAAGAGAGCTTGTATTTCTTGAGCAATAAATCCTCCCTGTATTCCTGTTTGATTACCATGTTCTTCCGGATTCTTCCATTTGAATTGAACGGGATTAAGAGCCATAATCTTACTCATTGCATCGGTGACGGGAGCTACTTCTTTCTTTAATCTGGAGTCGGAAGAATCAGCCCAAGAACCTCCGCCGGGCTTATAAGCTGAGCCATAAGACCAAAAACCACTGCTATTTAATTCCATTCCGACAGTGTCATTGCCTCTGGTAAAATATATATTTCCAGAACCTCCATTAGTTAGTATTCTACTACCAATCCTTACTCCGTTCATCTCCCATTGCATAAACTGAGATGTCCCATAATAATTTTTTGTTGTGTAACCTGAATTACCGCTTACCGATCCTGTGTGGTAGGTCTGAATATAACCATAAGTGTCATTCTGACCCGTACTACTTGCTATTTGAAGCATAGTTTGAGGACTCGTCGTTCCGATGCCGACATTGCCTCCAGCCGGATTAAGAGAAAGATTATTCCAACCAGATCCATTTATTCCTGCCTGTATAATACCGATATTGTTCGAAGTGTCAAAGCCAAGCCATAAACTCTTGTTTGAATTACTAACGCCTCTTATTCTAAACTGGGCCATTCCCAAACTTGAAGCCATGCCGTCAGCGTCTGCATCAACTGTAGCGCCCCCTCTAACTTCTAATTTAAATCCCGGGCTTGTCGTCCCGATGCCGACGTTGCCGGTTGATGATATACGCATACGCTCTGCATTGTTTGTCATAAGCAATAACGGAGTAGCTATATCTGTCTGCAATATAAGCCCCACTGAACTACCAGAGCCAAGAACACCCCATGCACCCATAGAAGTTGAAAACTGTCTAATATATGTTGTAGCATCATTGGAAGCGACATCTAATGATCCATATGAACCGGATCCTGTATCAGTATTATTAATTTTCAGAAATCTTTTGCCGGCTATTGCAGATGCAACATTGATATCACCGGCTACATCCAATTTATATCCCGGGCTTGTCGTCCCAATCCCCACATTCCCTCCATTCGGCTGAAGGGCGAGATTATAATTGGTTGAAAAATCGGCGATGGCTCGATTTTGGATCCAAGATGTTCCGCCATTGTATGCTCCGAAATCCAATCCGGATGTGTCATTGGAGATTCTGC
>CAIUEV010000099.1 GCA_903898335.1 uncultured bacterium
AATATCGACTGAATTTGATTATCTCTCATCAATTCATTAAGCAGCTCTCCGAGAAAATTCGGGACTCGGTTTTTGGCAATGTCGGTTCGCTTGTTTCTTTCAGAGTTGGCCCGGCGGATGCGGATGAGGTGAGTAAACAATTCGAGCCAGTATTCAATTCTTATGATTTGATGAACCTGGATAATTTCAATGCGTATGTAAAATTGCTGGTCGGCGGGCAAGCGGAAATTCCGTTCAGTTTGCAGACCATCAAGCCGGAAGAAGGAGATAGGGTGATGGCTAAAGAAGTCGTTGAATATTCGCGTCAAAAATACGGAGGCGATCGCAAAAAAATTGAAGCGGAAATCAGAGAAAGACTCAGGGGCGGATCCGGTGAAAAAGTCAGTGGCGGCTTTGCTTTGGAAAGCGATTTGCCGGTGAAATAAAAATTTGTGTTTTTTAATTTTATCTTTAGAATAAGAATCAACGCTTAGAATCTCTGCGTGTAAAAGAAAATCGACCGATTTGACAAATAAAAACAAAGCGCCTAATTTCTATTTTGTTTTTAATTAATTTTTAGATCATAAAAAGAAAATGAACACGGGTATTCACCTCATCGGTGATCTTTACGACTGTGCGTTTTCTCCCCTACTCGCATCGGAGGAAGGGGTGGAGGAGCTTAAGAAAAAAATCAGCGATAAAATTGCGGAAGTCGACTTGAAGGAGTTGGGTAATTTTTACCATTATTTTGGACCGAACGCTTTAACGGCAGTCATTTGTCTCTCGGAATCACACATCAGTTTCCACAGCTGGGCCGATGAAAAATACACCAGTTTGGACGTTTTTGTTTGCAATTACGAAAAAGATAATTCGGAAAAAGCCAGAAAAATATTCAATTATTTGATTGAAAACGTTTTTTGTCCGAGTAGCAGTAAAAAACAGGAAATCGAAAGATAAACTGCCGGATTTGCGATTTTGTTTTATCAAGATAAGGAACATTAAAATTTTTTGAGTTTTTGACTTTACAAATTTTATGTTAAAATTTATAAACTCAATAAATTCCTAATCTTTGAAACATGCTAAACAAAAATCAAATTCAAGAAGCCGTTCTTCAAACCAAAACTTTCATTAATTTCGATAACCGGGCGTTGACGGAGACAGCTTTGGTCATGCTCGCAACCTTGTTGGCTCCGATTTTTTTGGCGCATACTGCCAACAATCAATGGATCGTCGGGCCTTTGGTGAATGCCGGACTTTTTTGGCTGGCCTTTAGAGTGGGCATCGGCAACGCAATTTTTATTGCTTTTTTACCGTCTTTAATCGCTCTTTTTCGGGGTATGCTGCCGCCGCAAACAATCGCTTTGATTCCTTTCATTATTCTGGGTAACGTAGCCTTGATTGTCACGGCTAATTATTTCATTAAAAAACAAACCTTTGGTGTTCTGGCCGCCTCATTTTTGAAAGCCCTGTTGATAGTGACACCCGCTTTATTGATTCTACCAAAAGTTTCTTCCGCTTTGGTTTTCGCTTGGCCTCAATTGATCACAGCTTTGTTGGGAGGCGGAATCTATCTTTTGGTTAGTCGAAAAATACGTTGAATTTGCTTTTTAATTATTTTCTGCTAACTTAGAGAGGAAGATTATTGGTCTTCATTGAGTCGTTTATCTACCGAGGGTGGCAGAGTGGTCAATTGCAACAGACTGTAAATCTGTCGGGCTTGTCCCTACGGGGGTTCGAATCCCTCTCCTCGGACCGAGAACCGATTAAATACAAAAAATGTCTCGAAAATTAAAATATTTTCTGGTTCTTATAATTTTCGGCCTCTCATTTTGGATTTTGAGCGGAAGTATTTCCTCTTCAAAAGAAAAAGCCACTCCCAATTCTATTTGGAGTTCTTTCTCATCCAAAGAAGATAAAGATCAGGACGGACTGAAAAACGATGAAGAGAAAAAACTGGGAACCGATCCGGACAATCCCGACACGGATGGAGATAAAATCCTGGATGGGATTGAAGTCAAATCCGGCTATGATCCTCTCAAAAAAATGTCCGACGATCCGAAATCCGCGAGTAATGAAAATTCCAACACCAATGGAAATTCTAATAGTAACTCGAATTCCAATGCAAACGCCAATATCAATGCAAATAAGAATGCGGCGGTGACGGGGGCAGTCCTGATTAATCCGGCCACCGGTCAATCGGTTAATTCGAATCAGAACGGTACGGTTGAACAACCTTCTGCTGAAAACAGAAAAACATCCAATATAAATTACACCGAGCAGACTTTAGTTAAAAGTGACGAGTTGGTAGCGAAATACCGGCTTCATTTGAAGGAGTTTGATAAAATGGATGAGGAGACCAAAGCCAAAGTGGAACAGGAAGTGGCTGATTTTATCGCTCAAATGCTGCACCAGACCGGATTAGATTTCGCTTTTTCTGTTCCCGACAGCAAAATCGCATTGCGTGAAGGAGACTTGACTTTACCTGTTTATCTCGGTCAGGTAAAGGGAATTTTGAAAAAATACGGATTAGTAAAAGAAAATCAAAATATTGAGGATGGCATCCAAGAAATGGTTACGGCTATGACGGGAATGAGTCGCAGTGATATTGATTGGGCAAAAATAAGTCTCTGGAAAAAAGATGTTCCCGCTGCCGAAAGTGAATTGTCCGCCTTGACTGTTAATAGTCAAATAAAACCGCTTCACGTTAGGGTGCTGAGAATTTTTGGGGCGTTGAATCTCGTTTTAAGCAATATGGAAGACAACGATTATTTTAAGGCGTTTATTGCCGCCGGGAGAGCGGATAAAGTCAACGAAGAAATCAAAAAGTTCGTTGAAGAAATGGAAAAAATTAAAAATAACAAATAATTTTTTATGTCCCAAATTTTAAGAAAAACTTTTTTTGTTATCGGACTGGTTGTAGTTTTTCTTGCTCCGAATAAATCTTTTGCCTTGACTCCCAACGGTAGTCTTTTTCAGGAGTCGGGAGGAATGAGTGGCGGTTCGGTGCCGGCGCAGGCCCCGGATCAATATCAAGAGCCTCATTCAAGACAGGCGCAAAATCAAGTACCGGAGAAGTTGAAATTCGTTTTTCAAGGTCATTCCTACGGCATGCAGAGCATGGGCGGACATTTTGTCAGTGATGTCCAAACTCTGTTGGGCGACGTCGAGACAATCAACCGAGAAGCTTGGAACGATTTTTTTGGTAAAGCCAAGGAAGAGTTCGATCTTTACTCTTCGCCGGGAACGCCGATGGCTTTAGCCAGTGCGCCGGCCGGAGCTTTGGCGATTGGTGCTTTGGACAATGCGGCTGCTGTTGGCAAGCAAAACATGGAATTCGGTGTTCGTTTTTTGTTTGAAGGTCTTGGCAATCAACAAGGGGGCGATTGCAATGGAACGGTTAGAGGAATGCTTCGAGGTGATTGTCGATGGGGAACACCGCCCAACATCGAAGCTGCTATCTTCTCAAATATTATAGGAGGAGACGTTAATCTGAATCAGTTGGGCGGAGACTATGAAGTGTGGGGAGTCTCTCCGGCTCGTTCAACTTTGATCAACCTGATATTCAATCAAGGGCTTTTTCAATAAAATTTCAGTCGATTATTTTTTGAGTTTTTTCCACCAATCTTCGTTTTTTCTGTACCAATCGAGCGTCTGCTCTAATCCGGTAGTGAAATCGACCGTCGGTTTCCAGTCGAGATCTTTTTTAATTTTCGAAAAATCAATAGCGTATCTCAAATCGTGACCTTTACGATCTTCCACATACTCAATCCAGCTTTCGTCTTTACCGAAGCTCTTGAGAATAGCTTTGGCAATCTCAATATTGCTTTTTTCAGAATCTCCTCCCACACAATAAGTTTCGCCGATTTTTCCTTTTTTTAGAATAAGATCGATGGCTTGGCAGTGATCTTCGACGTAAAGCCAGTCTCTAACGTTAAGACCTTTTCCGTAAAGGGGGACTTTCTTACCCTCAATCAGGTTAGTCGCGAAAAAAGGAATCAATTTTTCGGGAAATTGAAAGGGGCCGTAATTATTGGAACAATTGGAAATGGTTACGGGCAATTTATGAGTGTGAAAATAGGCGCGCACCAAATGATCGGAAGAGGCTTTACTGGCCGAGTAGGGGCTACGGGGGTCATAGGCGGTTTGTTCGGAAAATTTTTCTCCGCCCTCCAAGCTTAAGCTGCCGTAGACTTCATCGGTAGAAACGTGATGGAAACGTAAATTTCTTTTTCTGGCCGCTTCCAGCAGAACATGCGTTCCGATTACATTGGTGCGAACAAAAACTGAAGCATCCAAAATTGATCGGTCAACATGGCTTTCCGCTGCGAAATGAACGATAGCATCCAGGCCTTCGTCAGCAAGTCTCTCGACGAGCTCAGTGTCGCAAATATCTCCTCTGACAAACTGATAGCCGGGATGGTTTTCGATCTCTTTAAGATTGTCCGGATTGCCGGCGTAGGTTAGAAGATCAAGATTAATGATGTAGTCATTCGGATAATTTTTCAGCCAGTAAAGGATAAAGTTCGAGCCGATGAAGCCGGCGCCGCCGGTAACTAATAATTTCATATTATTGGGATTAAAAATAAGAAGTTCTTTTTTCTCTGACTTTGTGTTTATCTTGTAAAGCCAAATCATAAGAGTCTTTTTGACCTTTCAAAAAATTTTCCGCTCTTTTTTTCTCTTCGGCAAGAGATCCGGGGAGCTCTTTTTCTGAAGCGAGTAGCTCACCGGCTTTCTCAATCAGAATTTTTCGTTGATTTTTTTTAGGGTCGGCAATGGCGACGGCTAAAATTATTTTAAGAAGATCTCCCACCAAAGCACCCGGCTTAATTTTAAGCTCTTTCATCAGATCACCGCCGTTAATGCTGAGTTGTTTTAAAGATACCGGATCTTTTGAGGATTTGTCCATTAGGTATTTGAGCTTTCTGAGTTTAAAAACCTCTCCCTTCTTACAGCCGCTGCCCAATCGATCGGCAATGCGAATCGTGAGCAATTTCTCCATTCTTTCCGCTCCTCCCGCTCGATGCAAGAGTCGACGAGCAGTACTTTCTCCATGCAAATTGGGGTCGAAATTAAACATATGAAGACGCACCAATTCGGCTGTTTCCTCAATTATAGCGCGAGGAAAACGCAGTCTTTCCAAGATTCGACGAGTAATTTTCTCTCCCTCAACCTCGTGAAAATAAAAGGTGGCTTCTTGGCCGGGGATCTGTCTTTTAACTCGGGGCTTGGCAATATCATGCAGCAGACCGGCCAGTCGAACTTCCAAGCGGTCGGAAAAACAGAATTTCAAAGAAAAAATAAGATGCTCGAAAACAGAGAAAATATGATGGCGATTCTGGCTGGCTCCGATACCCTCTCCTATTTCCGGTATTATATTTTCCAACAAACCAAGTTTTTGAAGAAGAACAACACCTTCGGCCGGCCAAGGGGATAAAATAATTTTAGTTAACTCATCCCTGATTCTTTCCGCCGATATTTTTTTGATTAAGCCGGCATTTTTTTTGATGGCCAGAGCTGTTCTTCTCTCAATTTTGAAACCGAGCTCACAGGCGAAACGCACTGCTCTCATCAACCGAAGCGCATCTTCTTGGAAACGGTCGTTAGGATCTCCGCAGGTTTTTACGAGACCGTTTTCCAAATCTTTAAGACCGTCGAAAAGATCGATTATACAAGGTAAACTCGCTTTTTCGTTTAATTTTATTTTTGAAAGGTTGATCGTCGGGTAGTTGCCGAAACCTAATTCCGGCAATTCTTCCATTTGCAAAAGGCTTTTGCCTTCCCCCTCGATGCCGGGACCAAAGTCGTTTTTGTTGGTTTTTAGTGTCTCTTCGAAAGGGATGGAAATACTTTTCAGCTCGATGGATTTATTCAAAGAGGAAAAAAAAGCCGTTTGCTCTTTTCTATCAGTGGGGATGGTGGCGATATTTAACGCCAGAGCATTGATTGTAAAGTCTCTTCTTTCCAAATCTTCTTCGATTCGGTCGGTAAAAATAACTTTTTCCGGATGACGATGA
>CAIUEV010000100.1 GCA_903898335.1 uncultured bacterium
ATAACCCTACGCCCAAGAATTCTAAGTCAAAAATAAAAAAAAGACAAAATAGCTATTTTTTCGCTAATTCTTCAATACTTTCAGTTAAACCGTCCTCGGATTGAAGGCCTATCTTTCTGTCCACTTCTTTACCGTCTGAAAAAATAATCAGAGTGGGGATTGACATAATACCAAAACGAGAGGCTATCTCCTGATTTTCATCTACATTCAATTTATAAATTTTGGCTTTGCCTTCAAGCTTTTTTGCCAAGGATTCTAAAATCGGTCCCATGGCTTGGCATGGCCCGCACCAAGGAGCCCAAAAATCTACCACGGTGATCCCTTTTGATTCAACGACCGACTGATTGAATTCTTTTTCGGTGATTTCTAAAGACATGTAAATAGTTTAAAAAATTATCTTATCCTTTTAGTAGCTTATCTATGGTTAGAACTATGGTATATCCCAATAAACCGATCACTAGACCAACTATTCCTGCCGTAACCGCTTTTTTAGCTCTTTCTATATTCCTATATTCTCCCTGAGCTGTCAAGTAAAGGATGCCGGCAACGATAAAGGAGATTACCGCCAAAATTCCAAAAATGCTCAATAGCCAATTAAGAAACCTCATCAAAACATCGGCGATCGGATGATCTCCGCCCGGATCGGGAACTCCCCCGGCACCGGACCAACTGTCAAAAACACCCGAATAAAGAATAATTCTGCCTTTAACCTTATTTATAAAACGCAAAAAATCGTTCTCTATTTTCATCTGGTATTGATTAAAATTTTATTATCCTACTGCATCATGTCGGGTGAAACGGGCAACGGACCGCCACCGCCCGGTCTTCTGACGTAAGGTTGCTGCGGCTCACTGCCTCCACCATCCACTGATCCGGAAACATCTTGAGCGGGGGCAGCCATACCACCGGCCGGATCTTGAATCGGTGCGCCAGACCCTCCCCCACCGGTATTTAGACCTGTTCCCGAGCCGGAACCGGAGCTTCCTTGCCCACCGGTGATAATTGAGTTAATCGTCGTAACAGCCACTACTCCCAAAACTGAAACTATTATTCCGACAATGGCATATAGTATTATTTTCTTTCCTTGCTCTATTTTATCGCTTTCACCTTGCGAAGTGAGATAAACAAATCCGCCGTAAATAAAAATTATCACCGCCAAAATTCCGATAAAAGTTATTGCCCAATTTATAACGGTCATGAGAATGGAAAAAATCGGACGGTCGGTCAAACCGGTGCCTTTTAAATCGCTCGGATTCCAACCGTCAGCCCCGACATTTCTGGTCAGCAGAAAAATAAAAGACAAAAAAAATAAAGGAACAATATAAATTAATAATCGATTTCTGGAAATATTTTTTCTTTTTTTCATTTTTTATTCTTTAGCTTACCGGTCTTATTTTAGAGAAACATTTTGGCCAAAAAAAACAAAACGACGGAAACAATTATCATTCCGAAGGAAGAAAATAATGAATTGTGAGCTTTTGCCATTTTATCTTCATCTCCGGCCCCCAAAAAATAGGAAAAGAGCGTGACGAATAACATAACCACACCAACTCCGCCGACAAAAATTGAAGCGGCTGACAGGAGCGGATACATAATATCCGCCCCCATAGCAGAGCTCTGATTAAAACCATTATTCACCGCTCCGGTTCCGATTATTTCAAAAAGGAAAGTGCTAAACATTGAATTTTTATTTTATTTCGAAATACTCTAGCTTCTGACAAAATATTGCTGAACGGTAGCGACAACAACGAAACCCAAAACTGCGACCACAATACCGACTATAGCGTAGGTCATAGCGTTCTTGGCTTTAGTGATTTTCGATTCGTCACCGGCCGCTGTCATGTACATGAATCCGGCGTAAATAAACATAATAACCCCCAAGACTCCAATAGCGGTGATGGCAAAATTAATAAATCTCAGGGCTAAATCGAAGGCAGTTCCTTTAGCCACTCCCGGTGCGTTGCTGGCTACATCGGTCAGACCGGCTTGGGCGGCGGGAATCAGCCCCAGATACTTCTTGACACTTTTTTCTTTCTCTTTGTTCATTTTTTTGTTTAAAAATTTTTAATAATTATTTTTCTTGTTGCTGATTTTCAAAAAATATAATTATCAAAAATCGACCCGGTCTCGAGGTTTTTAAGCCCCGAGACCAAAGTTGAAAATAACTAGAGTTTTAAATCGCTAACGACTTCATCAATTTCTTGGCTGCCGGTATCTCCGGTAGCGCTAGTCTCGTCTTTAATCGGCTCTCTCTCCTCTCTTCTCGGTCGGCGACCACCTTCCGGTTCGCTGATCTTTAAGTTCACTCGAGCGTTGTTTCTAGCTCCAACCACTCTGAGTAGTGTTCTTAGTGCTTTCGCGGTGCTTCCATCTCTTCCAATAACCATACCCATATCTTCTGGATGGACGCTGAGAGTCACTAAAACTCCCATTTCATCAACTCGTCTTTCCGCTTTTACTTCTTCCGGATGATCGACGATCGATTTAACTACGTACTCCACAAATTCGGCGTCTTTCGGTGTCATCTTCTCAAATTTAATAATTAAATTTATTTAACTTGCATACTAAAATTAAAGGACTATTTTTTCTCTGTCAAAATATTGCTCCAAGCTATTTATTTAACATAAACACAATATTTCCCGGCCACAATTACCGGGTCGTTAATGCAGGCACTGTCCGAAAGCGTACATTTATTGCAAAGACGAGCGACATTGTAAGTCGAATCGGCGCTGCAGTCGCAACCGGCCGTACCGCATTTGCAAGTTTGATAAACATCGGTTTCTCCGGGTTCATCTTTGCTTATGCTGTCGATAAGACCGTTGTTGGTAGATAATTCGGTCATTAAGGTTGTCCAATTGCCCAGAGCCGCATCGGACGGCCAACTGCCCTTTATCGAATAGTACATGGATAGGGCTCCCTTGACATTCTCTATATTGGATTTTCTTTTAGTATCGTTGGCATTTTTTGTCGTTCGACTGTAAGCCACAACCATTAAAGTCGAAAGGATACCGATTATGGAAATCACTATCAGCATTTCTATTATGGTGAAAGCCGTTTTTTTCTTTTTTGTTTTTAACATTTTTAAGATTAAAAATCTTTTAATTTTTCCGCTAAGCCATGCTTCCTCAATCTTTCAAGCGCCTTGGCCTCAATCTGTCTGATTCTCTCTCGAGTAACACCAAATTTATGGCCCACTTCCTCAAGAGTTCGAGTGACTCCGTCTTCCAGGCCGAAACGAATGCTGAGAATTTTTTTCTCTCTCAAAGTCAAGTCCGAAAGAGCATCTTTAAGCTGCTCCCGCAGCAGGGTATGACTGGCAATTTGGGTCGGTAAATTGACTTCCTCATCGGGAATAAAGTCACCCAAGACCGTCGTATCTTCATTGTCACTGTCCCCCACGCTGGTCTCCAAAGAAATAGTTTCTTGAGAAATTTTTTGAATATGCAAAGCACGCTCCGTATCGATACCCAACTCAGCGGCTATCTCTTCCGGAAAAGGCTCTCTTCCAAGCTCTTGAACGAGTCTGCGGCTGGCTTGTGTATATTTATTAATAGTTTCAACCATATGAACAGGAATACGAATCGTTCGCGACTGATCGGCTAAAGCTCGAGTTATCGCCTGACGAATCCACCAAGTGGCGTAAGTGGAAAATTTATATCCTTTTCGATAATCGAATTTTTCCACCGCTCGAAATAGACCGAGATTTCCTTCCTGAATCAAGTCCAGAAGACTCAAACTACTCGATCGGCCGACATATTTTTTTGCAATGCTAACAACTAATCTGAGATTGGCCTCAGTCAGTCGTTGACGGGCCAGCTTGTCTCCCTTTTCTATTCTTTTAGCCAAAACCACCTCTTCCTCCGAGGAGAGCAACTTAACTTTACCAATCTCACGCAAGTACATCTGAATAGTGTCTCCCCCCAAAGGTTCTTCTTGGGCGGCTTTTTTGCTCTTCTTACTCTTTTTGGGTTCTCTTTTCTCCTTACTCTCATCCAGTAATTCCGCTTCTCCCTCAACAATTTCCACGCCGGCCAGAGAAAGATTCTTATACAATTCTTCCATCATTTCAATTTGCTCTTCCGTTTCGGGAACGACTTCGAGAATTTCCGCTTCCGTTACAAAACCTCTTTGTTTACCCTCTTGAATCAAACTTTCGATTTTATGCTTATGTAAGTCGAGTTCTCCGGTTGGCTTCTGCTTGGCCTTCTTCTCTTTTACTTGTTTGATTTTTTTTGGTACAACCTTGATTGATTCTTTGGCTTTAGAGACTTTCTTAACTTCCTTCTTGGCCGGTTTTGGAGCGGTTTTTTTCTTTTCTTTTACAGCTTTTTTCGATACAGGCTTTTTCTTCACAGCAACTTTTTGAGAAGATGGTTTTTTAGAGGAAGCCTTTTGAGTTTTTTTCATTATCGATAGATGAAATTAAAAAATTTTATAAACTATTCACTTTTCTCCTTGCAGTCTATACAAAGTTTGGCTTGAGGTCTTATCTCCAATCTTTCCCAAGGAATTTCCTGATCGCAATTCTCACATTGGCCGTAGGTGCCGTTGTCTATTTTTTCCAAAGCCCTGCCAATTAAAAGTAATTCGCTTTCAAGATCATGTTCTCGCGAAATATTTTGTTCATACTCGGTTACTTCTTGAGCGTTGTCATCCGTTTCATTTCCAAAATCGGGAAATGGAGTTTTGTAATTTCCCTCAACGACAGAGTCTTTCTGGGCAAACTTACCCAATTGAGCTTCTATTTTAGATTTTTCTTCTAACAGTTTTTTCTTGGCAATCCCTATTTGTTCTTCTGTAAGCATTTTTTTGAACTTAAAAAATTATTTTGAATCGTTTGTTTTAAAAACCGCAATGGAGTCGCTTGAATAAATTAAATCAAAACGATTAGACTTCCAAAAAAGGAAGTCGTCTCCCTTGGGTTTTAATATAACATAATTTGTTTGAGTTTGTCCATAACACGTCTTTGACTGATTACTGTCGGGAACCGAGACCATCTCTCTCGGACACACATCGACGGTGTTATAAGGATCAACGGTTTCGTATTTGTAATCATAAGTGCGGGATATAAAATAATCATATCCTCGCTGCAGAAAAAACTTTATCCAGCTGTCTCCGGCGATGGCACTGTGATCCTTTAACATGACGGCGTCGGTGGAAGTCTTCTCGGCCAGATACTTCGAAGCCTGGTACAGCTCCACCGTCTCTTGAAATTTGTTAACAGAGCTATAAGAGGAACGAAAATCTTGCGTCCCGTCAAAAACAAAAATTCCGATCAAGATAAATAACGCCATCATCCAATACTTTTCTTTCATTCTTTTTTTCAGCCACCCAAGAAAACCGAAAAGACCATAGGCCGCCAGAACGGTTAAGGGAAAAATCATATAAGTGGCTACTCTGCGACTCGGAATGGAAATATTGAAAATTTGCGGGAAAAAAGAAAGCAAAAACAGGGGTAAAAACCAACTGAAGACAAAAGCGGCTTTAATCCAAGAGAATGAGCGTACGATTAAGACAATACCGGCAAAGGAAAAAATAATCTTCAGCCAACCGAATTTCCCGGTCAGAGAAAGCCATTCAATTCCCGTGTGGCTTTCTTTAAGTGGCGCGCGAGCCACGGTCTCTACGGCATTATTAGACAAATAGAAGGGTATATAGACAAGCAATGGAACCGCTATGACAAAAAGAATCGTTAGCATAAAGGTAGGCGAAACGAACAGACTCCTAAGGGCCGAGCCAATTTCTGTGAAAATTCTTTTTCGTTCCTTTCGAAGGATAAAAACAGTTGAAGACAACCAAAAAATAAAGAAAAAAAGCAAATTGAAAAGTAACAAAAAAGAACTCAAGTGATGGGTATAGAGAATTCCCAGTAAAAGAAAAAATATTGTTGCAAGAATAGAGGGAAGAACCGAAAAACCGTCTTTTGAAAATTTCTCACTGATTTTTCGGAGCCAGACAGTCCCGAAAATAAAAGCGAGAATCAGAATAAGACAGAGGAGATAATTACCGAAAGTATTACCCACGACTCCCCCGTTAACGTACCTTCCTTGAGGAGGATCAATGGCATAGTAGGCGCCGAAAAAGGCAAAAGCCAGAAGAGCGATTTTTTTCTTGCCGGTAAGCAGAAAAGTAAAAAAAGCGATGCTTAAAGTCGCCATTAAGTTGAAGAAAAAAAGAACGATAAGCGGCATAGCGGAAAGTAAACTTATGCCACTCAGGATTGAAATAAAAGCAAAAATCAAATGTTCGCCCACAATCACTTCGGAAGTGTCGTAGCTGGGAATCTTCCCTTCATTAACTATATTTTGTGAAAAGTACATATGGTGTCCCAAGTCGGTATCTTGAGGCAGAACATCCGGAAGATAAAAAATTGTTCTGATTCCCACACTGAAAATCCAAATAGCCGCCAAAGCCAAAAATAAACCTCTGTCCAAATTTTTGGGTGCGGATTTTTTTTCCTTTTTTGACAGGGGATTAACTAAAAAATAATTGATTAAAAACAGGGCGGCGGTTACGGCAGCAGAGCCGATAAACAATGATTTAAAGCCAAATCCAACCCCCAATCGGCCAAGTATCAACATTAAAAAATCAACC